>JANNEX010000558.1:0-17015 GCA_031379155.1 Rubrivivax sp. | reverse complement strand
GGCGGCAACAACCTCAAGTCAGCCAGCCTGAGCCTGAGCGAGCAGATTGGCCGGCGCACCAGTGCCGCCCTGGCCGTGCGCTACACCGTCTTCAACAGCGCCACCGACCCCTACCGCGAGGCGGCCATCGTCGCTTCGCTGAGCCACCGTTTCTAACCATGTACGAAGCCTTCTACGGGTTGACGGCCAAGCCCTTCCAGCTCAACCCCGACCCCAGTTTTTACTTCGCCAGCAAGCAGCACCGGCGCGCCAAGGCCTACCTGGAGTACGGTGTCTCGCGCAACGAAGGTTTCATTGTCATCACCGGTGAAATCGGCGCCGGCAAAACCATGGTGCTGCGCTCGTTGATCGAAGGCCTGAGCGGCAGCAACGTCATCACCGGCCATCTGGTGACGACACAACTGGGCGCCGAAGACACGCTGCGCATGGTCGGCGCGGCCTTTGGCTTTCGCGTCAAAGACGTGCCCAAGAGCGAGTTGCTGATCACGCTGGAAGCTTTCCTCATCAGCCAAACCAGCAAGGGCAAGCGCTGTTTGCTGATCGTGGACGAAGCGCAGAACCTGACACCGCGCGCGGTTGAAGAGTTGCGCATGCTCAGCAACTTCCAGTTTGGTAACCAGGCGCTGCTGCAAAGTTTCCTGGTCGGCCAGCCCGAGTTTCGCGAAATCTTGCAGCGCCCCGAGATGGAGCAGTTCCGCCAGCGTGTGGCCGCCACCTGCCACATCGGGCCGCTGGATGCCGATGAGACGCGGGGCTATATCGAACACCGCCTGAAGTGCGCTGGCTCCAAAGGCAAACCCACTTTCGAGCCCGCGGCGTTTGACGGCATCTTCAAGGCCAGCGCGGGCATTCCGCGGCGCATCAACGCGGTGTGCGACCGCTTGCTGCTGGCCGGTTTCCTGGCCGGGCGCACGGCGCTGACAGCGGCCGATGTGGACGAAGTGGTGCGTGAATTCCAGGCCGAAAACGCCGTCACCGCCAAACCCAACGGCACGCCCGCCATGGCCGGCGGTGGTGAGCCTTCCATGCCGGGCGGACTGGGTGGTGTCGAGCTGGATCTAGACCTCAGCCAGCTCAAGCTGGGTGCCGAAGAAGCCGAAGGCATGAGCAAGCAGATTGCCGCGCTCACCGCCGACCAGCGCGGTGACCAATTGCAACGCCTGGAACGCAGCCTGCTGCGCCTGGAGCGCATCAACGTGCAGACGCTGAACATGCTGCAAAAGCTGGTGGCGGCGGTGAAGAAGCCTGGCGGCAAAGACTGATGGGTCAGACCCTGAGCAGCGCCGTGTCGGGCCCGGTGATGTGTGTGGTGGGCGCACGCCCCAACTTCATGAAGATGGCGCCCATCTTGCGCGCGCTGGCCGCGCACAGCCCGGCCATGCCGGCGCTGCTGGTGCACACCGGCCAGCACTACGACGCCAGCATGAGCGACAAGCTGTTTGCCGACCTGAGCTTGCCCCAGCCCGATATCAACCTGGAAGTGGGTTCGGCAACACACGCCGTGCAAACCGCCGAAGTCATGAAGCGTTTTGAGCCTGCGCTGGACCAGCACAAACCGGCTTGTGTGCTGGTTGTGGGTGACGTGAATTCGACCCTGGCGTGCACCCTGGTGGCAGTGAAAAAGAGCGTGCCCGTGGCGCATGTGGAAGCCGGCTTGCGCAGCTACGACCGCAAGATGCCCGAAGAAATCAACCGCGTGCTAACCGACCAAGTGGCTGACCGCCTGTACACCACCGAACGCAGCGCGCTGGCCAATTTGCAACGCGAAGGTGTCGATGCGCAGCGCGTGTGTTTTGCCGGCAACGTGATGATTGACTCGCTGCTGAGCAACCGCGCCCAGGCGCGGCCTGGCGCCGACACGCTGCGCTCCCACGGCTGCGACCCGGCGCTGTTGGCCCACCCGCGTGGCTACGGCGTGGTCACGCTGCACCGGCCGTCCAACGTCGACGACGCCGACACGTTGCGCCTCATCCTGGGCGAATTGGCGCACACCGCAAGGCAGTTGCCGCTGGTGTTTGCGCTGCACCCGCGTACGCGCCAAAACATCGAACGCTTTGGCTTGAATGGGTTGCTCGACTCGGCTTGCATGGCCGTGCTGCCACCCCAGGGCTACCTGGAAATGTTGGGCTTGATGAGCGGCGCCACCGTGGTGCTGACCGATTCGGGCGGCCTGCAAGAAGAAACTACGGCGCTGGGCGTGCCCTGCCTGACGCTGCGCGAAAACACCGAACGCCCCATCACGGTGGAGCAAGGCACGAACACCATGGTCGGCCACGACGTCGCCGCCATCCGCCGCGAAGTGGCGGCGGTGCTGGCAGGACACGGCAAGTCTGGCCGCGTGCCTGAGTACTGGGACGGCCACGCCGCCACGCGCATCGCCGCCGATTTGTTTGCCTGGCTGCAAGCCGGGGCCAGGTAATCACATGCTCGCCCCAGCCCTCACCAACGCGCTGACCATCGACGTAGAAGACTACTTCCAGGTCAGCGCCTTTGCGCCCTACATACGTCGCGACGAATGGGACCAGCGTGAATGCCGCGTTGAACGCAACGTGGGTCGGATCCTGGAATTGCTGGCGGCCAAGGACATCAAGGCCACCTTCTTCACCCTGGGCTGGGTGGCGCAGCGCTACCCGGCGCTCGTGCGCAGCATCGTCGACGGCGGCCACGAACTGGCCAGCCATGGCTATGGCCACGAGCGCGCCAGCGACCTGAGCCGCGCCGCTTTCATCGAAGACGTGACGCGCGCGAAGAAGTTGCTCGAAGACCTGGGTGGCCAGCCCGTGCTGGGCT
This sequence comes from Rubrivivax sp., assembly GCA_031379155.1. Taxonomy (GTDB): domain Bacteria; phylum Pseudomonadota; class Gammaproteobacteria; order Burkholderiales; family Burkholderiaceae_C; genus Rubrivivax. The sequence goes on along the minus strand of JANNEX010000558.1, from coordinate 14,225 downwards.
ACCGCGCGCCCAGCTTTTCCATCGGCAGCCAAAACCTGTGGGCCTTTGACGTGCTGGCCGCAACCGGCCACCGCTACAGCAGCAGCGTCTACCCCATCAAGCATGACCACTACGGCATGCCCGACTCGCCGCGTTTTGCCTACAGGCTGGAAAACGGCCTGCTGGAAGTGCCGGTGACCACGCTGCGTGTCATGAACCGCAACCTGCCCTCCAGCGGCGGCGGCTACTTCAGGCTGCTGCCTTACGCGCTGTCGCGCTGGATGCTGCAAAAGGTCAATCGCGATGACCGCAAAGCGGCGGTCTTTTACTTCCACCCATGGGAAATTGACCCCGGCCAGCCACGCATCGCCGGCATCGACGCCAAGACGCGCTTCAGGCACTACGTGAACATCGAGCGCACCGAAGGTCGGCTGCAAAACCTGATGGCAGATTTTCGCTGGGGCCGCATGGACCAGATCTTCCTGCCGGGTGCGCTAGCGCCCACGCCAGCGCCCGCAGTTTCGCTCACCGGTTCACTCACTTAAGCGCTTGGCCGTGCCCACCATCGAACGTCTGATTCCTGGGGACGTCCGCGGCGCAGCGCTGTGGGACGCCTTTGTGCTGGCCTGCCCGCAAGCCACCTTCTTTCACCGCGCCGGCTGGCAAAACGTGCTGCGCGACGTGTTCCGCCACGACACCCATTTTCTGTACACACAAGAGCAGGGGAGCATCACCGGCGTGCTGCCACTGTGCCATGTCAAGAGCCTGCTCTTTGGCAAGTCGCTCACCAGCCTGCCCTTTGCCGTGTATGGCGGTGTGGCCAGTGAAGACGAGGCCGCAGCGGTGGCGCTGGAGCAGCAAGCGCAAGTCCTGGCGCAGAGCCTGGGCGTGGACCACCTTGAATTGCGCCAACTGCAGCGCCGCCACCAAGACTGGCCGCGCCAAGAGCTCTATGTCAGTTTTCGCAAAGCCATCTTGGCCGACGAAGAAGCCAACATGCTGGCCATTCCGCGCAAGCAGCGTGCCATGGTCCGCAAAGGCATCAAGAACAACCTCAAGAGCGAACTTGACGACGGCGTCGAGCGCTTCTTTTCGCTCTACGCCGACAACGTGCACCGCCACGGCACGCCGGCCTTGCCAAAGCGCTATTTTGAAAAGCTGCGCCAGGAATTTGGCGCCGACTGCGAAGTGCTGACCGTGACCGACGCCAACAACCGCCTCTTGTCGTCGGTGCTGAGCTTTTACTTCCGCAACGAAGTCCTGCCCTATTACGCCGGCGACGACCTGGCCGCACGCGACTTGGCGGCCAATGACTTCAAGTATTGGGAACTCATGCGCCGGGCTTGCCACCGTGGGCTGACGCTCTTCGACTATGGCCGCAGCAAGCAGGGCACTGGGCCTTATTCGTTCAAGAAAAACTGGGGCTTCGAGCCCGCGCCGCTGCACTATGAGTACCGCTTGTACAAGCGAGACTCGGTCCCCCAGAACAACCCCAACAACGCCAAGTTCAAATTGATGATCGAGACTTGGCGCCGCATGCCCCTGTCCTTGGCCAACTGGCTGGGCCCCATGGTGGTTCGCCATCTCGGCTGACGAGCCCTGAATTCGTGGCACGTGTCCTCTTCCTCGCCCACCGCCTGCCCTACCCACCAGACAAGGGCGACAAGATCCGGGCCTATCACGTGCTGCAACATTTGCAGCGCCATCACGAAGTCTTGCTAGGCACCTTTGTGGACGACCCGGCTGATCTTCAACATGTGTCACATGTGCGCGGCTTGTGCCATGAATTGCATGTGCGTCGCGTGCATCGCCGCGCGGGCTTGCTCGGCAGTCTTGCGGGCCTGCTCACCGGTGAGGCCTTGTCACAGCGCTTTTACCGCGACCGCAGCATGCACGAATGGGTTCGTGGCGTGTGCCACGGACAACGCGCCGACGTGATGCTCGTGTACTCCTCGCCAATGGCACAGTACGCGGCCAACACTTTGATGCCGACACTTGTTGATTTTTGTGACCTCGAATCTGCGAAGTGGGCCCGCTACGCCGCCACCAGGCGCTGGCCACTTTCAGCGCTATACGCCCGTGAATCGCGCTGCGTGCAGCAAGTCGAGCGCAAGGCTGCGGCCAGCGCAAACTGGTCGTTCTTCTCGACCGAATCTGAACTTGCCCAATTTCGTGCCCTTGCGCCCGAACAGGCCCCGCGCGCCTGTGTTTTTGGCAATGGCGTTGATGCCGACTACTTTGCGCCAGACCCGGCCCGCGCATCGCCTTTCGCGGCGGCTGCAAGAGTCATCGTTTTCACTGGCACCATGGACTACTGGCCCAACGTCGACGCGGTGTTGTGGTTTGCCGCTGCGGTGCTGCCCGAGCTGCGCCAGCGCTACCCGACGCTGCGCTTTTGCATTGTCGGCCGCAACCCGACGGCCGCAGTCCGGGCGCTGTCGTCCGATGCCGTGCAGGTCACGGGCGATGTGCCCGACGTGAGGCCCTATCTGCAACACGCCGCCGCCGTGGTGGTGCCAGTGCGTCTCGTCCACGGCATTCCCAACAAGCTGCTTGAAGCGCTGGCCATGGAGCGGCCTGTGGTGGCTTCGGCGGGCTGCGTGGCCAGTGTCGGCGCCGAAGCGGGTCGCGATGTGTATGCCGCCACCACGGCGCTGGACTACGTGGGCCATTTGGACACGGTGCTCAGTCATCCCGTAGCCTCACAACTCGCGGCCACTGCGGGCCGCCGATTTGTGCTGGCCCAGCACGCCTGGCCAAGTCGGCTGGCGGTGTTGGACGCGCAGATCAACGCCATCACACAGGCGCCCTCCAACGCCAACGCGAAGCCACTGGCCGACGCGAAAAAGCATCTCGCGGGAGTGCCTTGATGTTTGTGTCCAGTCTTGCGCGGTCAGTGCGCGCTCAGCCCGCAGAGAAGTCTCATCCTCATGAGTGAAACGCAAACCCTGGCCAGCGCGGCAAGCCCGCCGCTCCGGCTCTTTCCCTACTTGACGTGGGTGGCAACCGTCTTGCTGACGCTGGGCATGTTTCACGAAACGGCCACCGCGATGGTCGGCATCTGGTGGCGCTCAGAAACCTACACGCATGCCTTCCTGGTGTTGCCCATTTCGGCATGGCTGATCTGGCGCCGGCGCAATCTACTGCCTGGACTTGTGGTCCGCGCAGAAGCGCGCTGGCTGATTCCGATTGCCCTGGCTGGCCTGTTGTGGCTGATGGGCGAGCTGGCCAGTGTGAGCGCCGCGTCGCAGTTTGCGCTGGTCGCCATCCTGGTGCTGACGGTGCCGGCGGTGTTGGGCTGGCAGGTGGCCAAGTGTTATCTGTTCCCACTCCTGTTCCTGTTCTTCAGTGTCCCTATCGGTGAATTCCTGACCGAGCCGATGATTGCGGCGACCGCCGACTTCACCGTGGCGGCGCTGAGCTTCACGGGCATTCCGGTTTACCGCGAGGGCATGCAGTTCGTCATCCCCTCAGGCAACTGGTCGGTGGTGGAAGCGTGCAGCGGCGTGCGCTACCTGATCGCCTCCTTCATGGTGGGCACCTTGTTTGCCTACCTGAACTACAACTCGTGGCGTCGGCGCTTGGCCTTCATCGCACTGTCCATTGCGGTTCCTGTGGTGGCTAACTGGCTGCGCGCCTACATGATCGTCATGCTCGGGCACCTCTCGGGTAACAAGCTGGCCGTCGGGGCTGATCACTTGGTCTACGGTTGGGTGTTCTTTGGCATCGTGATAGGGCTGATGTTCTGGATCGGTGCGCAATTCTCCGAACCTGAACGACCCAGCGAGCAATCTGCCGCTGCGGCTAACGCAAGGGGGGCCGCAAAGGTAAACCCGAAGCCGCTGATAGTGGCCCTGTCCGCACTCGTGTTGCTGTGGGGTGGGCACTTGTTCATGTGGCAACTGGACCACGCGCCGCTGTCATCTGAGCCCGTCATTGCCCTGCCCGAGAGCCTGTCGGGCGGCTGGGTCGCCGACGTCAAGCCGCTATCGACCTGGACCCCGCGATACCACCAACCCAGCGCGACTGTCTCCCGCACCTACCGGGCCGAGGGCGAATCAGTGGCAGTCTGGATCGCCTTCTATCGCCAGCAAGGCAAAGACAGAAAGCTGGTCAGTTCGTCGAATCAACTCGTCGACTCCGAACGCAGCGTTTGGCTGCCCGTGGCCAGGTCAACGCGGGTGCTGGACGTGGACGGGGCCAAACAGCCCATGCGAAGCGCGAACTTGCGCACACCCGCTGACCCCGGAACCGAACCGACACAACGCCTGAACGTACTGTATGCATACCGCGTCGCAGGCCAACTGACGGTCAGCGATGCGAGGGCAAAGCTCAGGCTTGCCCTGGACCGCCTGCTGGGCCGTGACGACGACAGCGCGGTCATCTTTTTCATCAGCGAAGGTGACGGCAGTGATGCCAGCTGGTTGCGCTTGGACCGTTTTGTCGGCCTCCACGCGGCCCGGCTGGCGGCCGTCGTTGATGCCGTCGCCCCCCTGCGCTGAAACTTGCCAGGCAGGCGCGCTCACATTTTTTCGACTCTGGAATGCACCCATGAACCAAACCCTTGCGGTCATCGGCCTCGGCTATGTTGGACTGCCCCTCGTCGTCGAATTTGGCAAGCAGGTCCGGACCATCGGTTTTGACATCGCCGAAAACAAAGTGGTCGCTTGTCAGCGCGGCACCGACCCGTCGCGCGAGCTGCCGGACTCTGAGTTGAAGCTGGCCAAGTACGCGGTCTACACCAGTGACGCCAAGATGCTGGCCGAAGCCGACGTGATCATCGTCGCCGTGCCCACGCCTGTGGACGAGGCCCATATTCCCGACTTTCGGCCCTTAATTGGGGCCAGCACCAGCGTGGGCCGCAACTTGCGCAAGGGCGCCATCGTGATCTACGAAAGCACGGTCTATCCCGGAGCTACCGAAGAGGTCTGCGTGCCCGTGCTGGAGCGAGAGTCGGGCTTGAAGTGGAAGCAAGACTTCAACGTTGGCTACAGCCCCGAGCGCATCAACCCGGGTGACCGCGAGCACACGCTGACCAAGATCCTCAAGATCGTCTCAGGGGACACACCCGAGACTTTGGACAAGGTCGCCAAGGTCTACGAAAAGATCATCGTTCCCGGCGTGCACCGGGCCAGCAGCATCAAGGCAGCCGAAGCGGCCAAGGTCATCGAGAACACGCAGCGCGACTTGAACATTGCACTCATGAACGAGCTGGCCATCATCTTCGAAAAGATCGGCATTGACACCACCGAGGTGCTCGAAGCTGCCGGCACGAAGTGGAACTTCCTGAAGTTCAAACCCGGTCTGGTGGGCGGCCACTGCATTGGCGTGGACCCTTACTACCTGACCCACAAGGCGGAGATGCTGGGCTTTCATCCGCAGGTCATCCTGGCCGGGCGGCGCATCAATGACGGCATGGGCAAGTTCATCGCCGAACAGACCATCAAACAGCTCATCGCTGCGGGCAGCTTCATCAAGGGCGCACGCATCAACGTGCTGGGCTTGACCTTCAAGGAAAACTGCGGCGACCTGCGCAACAGCAAGGTCATCGACATCATCCGCGAACTTGAGAGTTATGGCGTTGAGATTTCGGTCACTGACCCGCAAGCCGACGTGGCTGAGGCGATGCACGAATACGGTGTGCGCCTGATGCCGTGGAACGAATTGCCCCGCGCTGACGCCATCGTGGCGGCGGTGTCACACCGTGAGTTTGCAGCGCTGAGCCCAGAAGAGATTGGCCACAAACTCGTCAAGGGCGGTGCATTCATCGACGTCAAGGCCAGCTTTTCTGCGCCGCTGCTCAGGCAACACGGATTCCGCGTCTGGAGGCTGTGAGCATGCCAGCCACCGCAGGCCTGGCGTCGATACCGCCGGGCCAGCGCATCGTCGTCTTCACAGGCAACCTGAACTACGGCGTGCGCAAAGGCATCGTCGCCATTGACGAGGCCATACCTGGTCTTGAGTGGTTGGTGTGTGTGCAAACTCGCCAGCGCACGCTGGCCTCGATCTGGAAAGGCCAGCGCACCAACATTCGCCGCCATGGCTGGGGCTGGGTGCCCTACCAGCTTGGCGAACTGGTGCGCCGCTTCTTTGCCGGCGGACGCGACCACGAAGCGGTGGCACCCGCGCCTGGCCATGAGTACACGCTACGTGCGCTCAACGCGCGCAGCAATGTGCGCATCGAACACGCCCCGCAGTTGCACGCGCCCGAGCTGATGGCCCGCGTGGCGGCATTCAAGCCCGACCTGGGCCTGTCTTTGGGCGGCCCGATCCTCAAGCCGGGCCTGTTTGGCATTCCCCGTCTGGGCACCATCAATCTTCACAAGGGCAAGTTGCCCCATTTCCGGGGCATGCCGCCGGCGTTTTGGGAGCTGTGGCACGACCAGGGCCGTGTCGGCTGCAGCGTGCACTGCGTCGACGCCGGGCTGGACACCGGGGCCTTGCTGGGCGAAGCCGAAGTGCTGCGCCAGCGCTGGTCGACCGTGAAGAGCTTGCAGCTTCAGTTGGACGCAGTGGCGATCGCCCGCACACGCGTCTGTGGGCGCGCCGTGCTGGACGGCAGTGCCAAGCCGCGGGCCCAGCCCGCTGCCGCAGGCAAGACCTATCGCAGCCCCACGCTGGCCCAACAGCGTGCCCTGCGCAAGAAGCTGGCCCAGCCTCTGCCCCCGGCGCTGCGCGTGAAAGAGTGGCTCAAAGACAGTTTTGCCTGGCTGCTGATCACCGCTTACCGGCTGGGTGGGCGCCACTTGATGCAAGCCCGCGTCACCATCTTTTGCTACCACCGGGTGTGCGACGACGCCAATGACAACCTGTCGGTGAGCATCGAACTCTTTGACCGCCACATGGCCTGGGCGGCCGCGCACTGCGACGTCGTGTCGATCGAAGACGTGCTCAAGATGGAGCGTGTGCCACGCTCCAAACGACCCCTGGTGGCGATCACCTTTGATGACGGCTACCTCGACAACTACCAGCATGCGGCGGCCATCTTGCAAAGGCATGGACTGCCGGCGGCCTTTTTTGTCTCGACTGGCATCGTCAACAGCGAATTGCCCTTCCCGCACGATGTGCGCCGTGGCAACCCGCCGATCGCCAAAATGAGCTGGGCACAGCTGCAGGAAATGCGTCGCCGGGGCTTCGTGATCGGCTCGCACACGGTCAACCACATCGACTGCGCCAGCGAGACCGAAGCCGTGGTCAAACTTGAGCTGGCCCAGTCGCGCGACGAACTGCGCCAGCGCCTGGGTGTGACGCAGGCCATCTTCGCTTATCCCTACGGCGGAAAGCGGCACATGACTCCGCAAGCCTTGCAGTGGGTGCGCGAGGCCGGCTATGTGGGCATGTTGGCGGCCCACGGCGGCACCAACGCAGGCCAGGTGAACCGCTTCATGGTCATGCGCTGCTCTGACGGCTGGGGCTTCAGCGACCTGGCGTTTCAAAGACGCTGCTGGGGCTTGGTATGAGCGCCGACACGCGGCCGCTGGTGGTGCATGTCATTCACCACCTCATCATTGGCGGCATGGAAAACGGCCTCGTCAACCTGGTCAACCGTTTGCCGGTTGACGAGTTTCGCCATGCCATCGTCAGCATTGAACACCACTCGGATTTTGCCCATCGCATCAGCCGGCCTGATGTGGAGGTGATAGACCTGCACCGCAGCAAGATTGGCGTATGGGGGGTTCGCCGCGCGCTGTATCGCCTGTTTCGTGAGCGCCAACCCCGTATCGTGCATTCGCGCAACCAGTCCGGGTTGGACGCGCTGCTGCCGGCCTGCCTGGCCGGTGTGCCGGCGCGTGTGCACGGCGAACACGGCTGGGATGTCGACAACCTGGACGGCAGCAAGCGCAAGCCACTGTGGCTGCGCCGCCTGCATGCGCCCATGGTCAACCGCTACGTCACGGTGTCACAGCACTTGCAGCGTTATCTGGTGGACTGTGTGGGCATTTCCGGCGCGCGTGTGCAGGCCATTTGCAATGGTGTCGACACCGAACGCTTTTCGCCAGGCCTGCCGTCCAGCGCGCTGGGCCTGCCGTCGCGGTTCATGGAGCCAGATGTGTTGCGTGTGGGCACGGTCGGCAGGCTGCAGCCCGTCAAGGCGCAGTCAACGCTGATCGATGCGGCCGTGCAATTGCTGGCCAGGCGGCCCCAGCTCAAGGCACGGCTCAGGCTGCTGCTGGTGGGTGACGGACCTTTGCGCGCGGCCTTGGAGCAACAAGCCGCCCAGCAAGGCCTGGCTGAAATCACTTGGTTCAGCGGCGCCACCACCGAGGTGGCTGCCTGGATGCGCGCGCTCGACGTCTTTGTACTGCCTTCGCTCAACGAAGGCATCTCCAACACCTTGCTAGAGGCCATGGCCAGTGGCTTGCCCGTGCTGGCCACGCCCGTGGGCGGCAACGTCGAAGTGCTGGCCGCCGGCGAGCATGGCGAGTTCTTTGAGGTGGCTGACGCGCCGCGCTTGTCGGCCCTGCTCGAGGGCTATCTGGACGATGCCGCACTCAGGCAGCGTCATGCGGCGGCATCACGCCGCCGCGCCCATGAGCAGTTCAGTCTCGAGGCCATGGTCGCTGCCTACGGCAAACTCTACCGAGAGCTTTGCGACTGAGCCGCACTCCTGGCCAGGGGCACGGCGTGGCAGATGTCATGGTCCGCCGCTCGCCGCCAGGGCCTGGCCCTCACCAAGCGGCCTGCGCCCTCTAGTATTCCGAATTGGCTGCCATCCGGCGGCCAAACCAGCAAAGAGCAATTCGCATGTGTGGCATCACTGGCATCTTCGACACTCGCGCGGCCCGACCCGTGGCCAACGCGGTGCTGCGCCGCATGAACGAATCGCAGCACCACCGTGGCCCTGACGAAGGCAGCCTGCACCTGGAGCCCGGGGTCGGCCTGGGGCACCGGCGGTTGGCCATCATCGACGTGGCCACCGGTCAGCAGCCCTTGTTCAACGAAGACGGCTCGGTGGTGGTGGTGTTCAACGGCGAGATCTACAACTACCAAGAACTGATCCCCGAGTTGCAAGCGGCGGGCCATGTCTTTCGCACGCGCAGCGACACCGAGGTCATCGTGCATGCCTGGGAACAGTGGGGCGCGGCCTGCGTCGAGCGCTTTCGCGGCATGTTTGCGCTGGCCCTGTGGGACCGCAACCGGGACACCTTTTTCATGGCGCGCGACCGCCTGGGCGTCAAGCCACTGTACTGGGCGCTGTTGCCCGACGGCTTCTTGATCTTCGGCTCCGAGCTCAAGTCCTTGATGGCGCACGGCGCGCTGGCCAGCGACATCGATGTGCACGCCGTGGAAGAGTACTTTGCGCTGGGCTACGTGCCCGAGCCACGCACCATCTTTCGCAACGCCCACAAATTGCCGCCAGCGCACGTGTTGGTGATCAGGCGTGGGCAGGCAGTGCCACAACCCCAGGAATACTGGGACGTTCACTTCACGCTGAACAACCCCATCAGTGAGGCCCAGGCTTGCGAAGAGCTGATGGAGCGGCTGCGCGAAGCCGTCAAGATGCGCTTGATGTCCGAGGTGCCCTTGGGGGCTTTTCTCTCTGGCGGTGTCGACTCCAGCGCCGTCGTTGCGGCAATGGCCACCGTGTCGTCCGACCCGGTCAATACCTGCTCAATCGCCTTTGACGACCCGAAGTACAACGAATCGGAGTTTGCGCGCAGGGTGGCCGAGCGCTACAAAACGCAGCACCATGTTGAAACCGTCAGCAGCGACGACTTTGACCTCATCGACACGCTGGCCCACCATTACGACGAACCCTTCGCCGACAGCTCGGCCATCCCCACCTACCGGGTGTGCCAACTGGCGCGCAAACGTGTCACCGTGGCGCTGTCGGGCGACGGCGGCGACGAAACCTTTGGTGGCTACCGCCGCTACCACATGCACATGATGGAAGAGCGCATGCGCGCGGCCCTGCCAGCGTCGGTGCGCAGGCCGCTGTTCGGGCTGCTGGGGCGCGTCTATCCCAAGGCCGACTGGGCGCCGCGTGTGCTGCGCGCCAAGACCACGTTTGAAGGCATGGCCCGCACGTCGGTGGAGGCCTACTTCCACAGCATGTCCTTCATCCGCGAGCCCATGCGCCAAAAGCTCTTCAGCCCCACCTTGCGCGCCCAACTGGGCGGCTACAGCGCGCTCGAAGTTTTTCAGCGCCACGCCGCCAAAGCCGGCACCGACGACCCGCTGGCCTTGATTCAGTACGTCGACATGCACACCTACTTGGTGGGCGACATCAACACCAAGGTCGACCGCGCCAGCATGGCGCATTCGCTGGAAGTGCGCGAACCCCTGATGGACCACAAGCTGGTTGAGTGGGCGGCCACGCTGCCCTCCAGTTTCAAGCTGCGTGGCAGCACCGGCAAACATGTGCTGAAAAAAGCGCTCGAACCCCATCTGCCCCACGATGTGTTGTACCGCCCGAAGATGGGCTTCTCGGTACCCATGGCACGCTGGCTGCGCGGTCCGCTGCGCGAGCGTGTGCGCAAGTCGTTACTGGGGGGCGCCATGCTCGACAGCGGCATGTTCGACCCCAAGACCGTGCGCGACATGGTCGATCAGCACGAGAGCGGCCAGCGCGACCACAGCACGGCGTTGTGGACCCTGCTGATGTTTGACGCCTTCTTGCGCAATGCGGCATCGCCAGCGCGCTTTGCCACGGCGGCCTGAGGGCGCACACCTGCGCCCTGCGGACGATGGCAGCCCTCGTGCGGACCGCTTTGTTTTCGACTTTGTATCCCAGCGGTGCCAGGCCGCTGCTGGGCATCTTTGTCGAGACGCGGCTGCGTGAATTGCTGGCCACAGGCCAGGTGCTGAGCAAGGTGGTGGCCCCTGTGGCCTGGGTGCCCCGGGTCGTGACGGGGCAAGGCCGCGCCGCCAGGATGGCGGCCACGCCGGCGCAAGAAACGCACAACGGCATTGAGGTGTTGCACCCGCGTTACATCGCCATCCCCAAAGTGGGCATGACACTTGCGCCCTTCCTATTGGCCCTGGGCGCCCGGCCGGCGTTCCAAAAGCTGCTGGACGAGGGGTTCGACTTCGACCTTATCGACGCCCACTACTACTACCCCGACGGCGTTGCCGCCGCCATGTTGGGCGCCTGGTTCGGCAAGCCGGTGGCCATCACGGCGCGTGGCACCGACATCAACCTGATTCCCGAACACCGCATGCCGCGGCTGATGATCCAGTGGGCGGCACGCCGCGCCAGCGCATCCATTGGCGTTTCGTCTGCGCTGGTTGATCGCATGCGATCCCTGGGCATGCAAGCCGACCGGCTGCACGTCATGCGCAACGGCGTCGACCTGGACCGGTTTGTGCCTTTGCCGCCCAGCGCCACGCGGCGCGAACTGGGTCTTGAGGGCTCGCCCCTGTTGATGTGCGTGGGCAACGTGCATGCGCACAAGGGCCAGGGCCTGGCGGTGCAGGCGCTGGCGTTGCTGCGCGCGCGCCACGCTCAGGCACGGCTGGTCATCGTCGGCGACGGGCCTGACCGCGAATCGGTGCAGCGCCAGGCCCAGGCTGCAGGTGTGGCCGGTGCCGTGCACTTTGCGGGTGCAGTACCCAACGCCGAACTGGCACGTTGGTACAGCGCCGCTGATGTGCTCTTGCTGCCCAGCGGCCGCGAAGGCTGGCCCAACGTCCTGCTCGAGGCCATGGCCTGTGGCACGCCTGTGGTGGCCAGCCGGGTGGGTGGTGTGCCGGAGATCGTGACCACGCTGCAAGCGGGCCGCGTCGTGGACGACCGCACGCCCGCAGCCTTTGCGGCAGCGGTCCACGACTTGCTGTCCAGCGGCATCGACCGCAGCAGCGTTCGGCGCTATGCCGAAGGCTTCAGCTGGGAACGTACAAGCCAGGACCAGGTAAGGCTGTTTTCAGCCCTGGCCAAACACGCATGAACATCCTCTACCTCTGTCACCGCTTTCCCTTTCCGCCCAAGCGTGGCGGCAAGATCCGACCCTTCAACATGATCCGCCACCTGGCCGCCAGTGGGCATCACGTGCACGTGCTTTCGTTGGCCCGATCCGAGGCTGAAGCGGCCGAAGGTGCAGGCCTGAAGGAGCACTGCGCCGGCTTTGATGTCAGCCTGGTCCGTGAGCCTGTGCAGTGGGCGCGCATGGTGCTTCGTTTGCCCGTGGCCACACCCTCGTCGATGGGTTACTTTTACAGCCCCGACATGGCAGCCCGTGTTCGCCAGCGCTTGCAAGAGCGTGCCTGGGATCTGATTTTTGTGCACTGCTCTTCGGTGGCGCCCTATGTCGCGCATGTGCAGGGGGTGCCCAAGATCCTTGACTTTGGTGACATGGATTCGCAGAAGTGGCTTGAGTACGCCAAGCACAAGCCCTTTCCGCTTTCACTGGGTTATCGGCTCGAAGGCTGGAAGATGCTGGCGGCCGAAAAACGCCTGGCGCGGCGCTTTGACCTGGCCACCGCCACCACCCGCGCTGAATGGGAAACCCTGGACGGCTACGCCACGGGCGTGGCCAGCGACTGGTTCCCCAACGGCGTCGACGCCGACTACTTCTGCCCGCAAGGCGAGCATGACGCACAGACCATCAGCTTCATTGGCCGCATGGACTACTACCCCAACCAGGAGTGCATGGCGCGCTTTTGCGCGCAGGTCTGGCCGCGCCTGTTGCAACACCGCCCGGGCATGAAATTGCTCATCGTCGGCGCCGACCCTTCGCCCGAGATGCGCGCGCTGGGCCAGCTCAGCGGAGTCACGGTCACTGGCTCGGTGCCCGATGTGCGTCCGTTTGTTCGCAGCTCGGCCTTGATGGTCGCCCCGCTGGCCATCGCCCGCGGCACCCAGAACAAGATTCTTGAGGCCATGGCCATGGCGGTGCCCGTGGTCACCAGCAGTGCTGCCGCTGGCGGGGTCGATGCCCAGGCCGAGCGCCACTTCCTTGTGGCCGACAGCGTCGACGACACGGTGCGCGCCGTGCTGCGTCTGGTGCAAGACCCGGTCGAGCGTGGCCGCCTGGCGCTGGCGGGCCGCGAGCGCATGCTCAGCCACCATGCCTGGCCGCGCTCGATGCGCCGCCTCGATACTCTCATCGAGCGCTGCCGTGAACGCTTTGCGGCCGGCCAATCCCACTCCATCGGAAACCCTGCATGAAGATCAGTATTTTTGGCCTTGGCTATGTCGGCGCGGTGTCGCTGGCCTGCCTGTCCCGCGACGGCCACCAGGTCATTGGTGTCGACATCGACCGCAGCAAGCTCGACCTCATCGCCGCAGGCAAGACCCCGGTGGTCGAAGAGGGCATGGTCGAGCTGATGAAGGCCGTGGCCGCCAGTGGCCGCGTGACCGTCACTACCGACACCGAACAAGCGGTGCTTGACAGCGACATCTCGCTGGTCTGCGTGGGCACGCCGTCGGCCGCCAATGGCAGCCAGGACCAGGGCGCCATCCTGCGCCTGGCCCAGGCGATGGGCGACGTGCTGGCTCGCAAGACGCAGCCCCACGTGGTGGTGTTTCGCTCAACGCTGGTGCCGGGCACGGTGGAAGACGTGCTGCGCCCCATCATTGAGCAACGCTCGGGCAAGAAGGACGGTGTCGACTTCCATTTGTGTTTCCAGCCGGAATTCCTGCGCGAGGGTTCGTCGATACGCGACTACGACAAGCCGCCCTTCACCGTGGTGGGCGCCAACCACGCCTTCGCCGCCCAGCGCCTGCGTGAACTCTTTGGCCACCTGCCCTGCAAGTTCTTGGAAACTTCGGTGCGCAGCGCCGAGATGATGAAGTACTGCTGCAACAATTTTCATGCCCTCAAGATCACCTTTGCCAACGAGACCGCAAGGCTGTGTTCAGCCCTCGGGGTTGACCCTTTCGAGGTGATGGACCTGGTGTGCCAGGACACGCAGCTCAACATCAGCCGCGCCTACCTCAAGCCAGGTTTTGCTTTCGGTGGCTCGTGCCTGCCCAAAGACCTGCGTGCCACCAGCTATCTGGCCAAGACGCAGGACGTTGAGGTACCGATGCTGAGCGCCATATTGGCGTCCAACCAGGCGCACCTGGCCCAGGCCACGCGCTTTGTGCTGGAGTCCGGCAAACGGCGCATCGGCTTTGTCGGGCTGAGCTTCAAGAGCGGCACCGACGACCTGCGCGAGAGCCCGCTGGTGACCCTGGCCGAAACGCTCATTGGCAAGGGCCTGCAACTCAGCATCTACGACCCCGAGGTCCACCTGTCGCAACTGCTGGGTGCCAATCGCCGCTACATCGAGCAGCATCTGCCTCACATCGGCCAACTGGTCAG
>JANNEX010000180.1:0-1644 GCA_031379155.1 Rubrivivax sp. | reverse complement strand
TGCAATCACGCAGAAAGTCGGCCGTCGAAGGCCCCAGGCGCTTGTCGCGCCTGATCGCTACCGCCAGCCGCCGCCGCGAATGCGGCAGCCGCGTGTGCACTTGCACCAGCGTGCCTTGCGCCAGTTCAACACCCACGGCGTGGCGAGAGACACAGGCCAGGCCAGCGCCCGTGGCCGCCAGGCGCTTGATGGCTTCGGTGCTGCCCAGTTCAAACTCGACGCGCAGGGGCCCCAGGTGTTCGGTCAACCAGGCGTCGGCAGCCTGGCGCGTGCCTGAGGCCGGCTCACGCAGGATCCAGGCCGCCTGGGCCAAGTGACGCGACGATGCCCGCGAAGTTGCGCTTCGCGCCGCCAGTGCGTGGCTGGGCGCGGTCACGATCACAAGTTCATCTTCCAGCCAGCGCTGCACGTGCAACTCGGGGTGGGTTTGTGGCCCTTCGATGAAGCCCAGGTCGACCTCGCGATCCACCAGCGCCTGAATCACCTTGGCGGTGTTGCCCACCACCAGGTGCACTGGGCTGGCGGGGTGCGCCTCTTTCCAGCGCGCGATGTGTGCGGGCAGCAAGTACTCGCCAATCGTCAAACTCGCGGCCACGCGCAATGGCGCGCCCAAGCTGCGGCCAAACAAGCCTTGCAGCTCAGTCGCTTGTTCAAGCAGCGTGATGGCGCCGGGCAGCAGCGCTTGGCCGCTGTCGTTCAAGCGCAGGCTGCGCCCGCTGCGGTCAAACAGCGGCTGGCCCAAGGTAGCTTCCAGCTCGGCCAGGGCGCTGCTGGCGGCGGACTGCGAACGCGCCACGCGCAGTGCCGCGCCGCGTGTGCTGCCGGCGCGTGCGGTGGCCACAAAAACTTCCAACTGGCGCAGGTTCAGGCGCAGTCTGGCGTCGGTTTTCTGATCCCTTGTTTGATCGGTTTTGCTGTTCACCTTGAGCGGGATTATCCGCTTTTGCTTATCAGCGTGCGGGCTTAGCATGCGCCCCACCTGCACCCAGGAGACGTGACTTTGATGCAACCTTCCGGCGCCCCTTTGCACGACCCGACGGCGCCTGTGCAGCCCGGCGCCAAGACCGAAGTCAAGACCACCACCTGCTACATGTGCGCCTGCCGCTGCGGCATTCGTGTGCACCTGCGCGACGGTGACGTGCGCTACCTCGAAGGCAACCCCGAGCACCCGCTGAACAAGGGCATCCTGTGCGCCAAGGGCAGCGCAGGCATCATGAAGCAGTACTCACCGGCGCGCCTGACGCAGCCGCTGCGGCGCAAGGCCGGCAGTGAACGGGGCGCCGGTGAATTTGAGCCCATTTCTTGGGAAGATACTTTCGAGTTGCTGAGCGCGCGGCTGTCACACATCCGCGCCACTGACCCGAAGAAGTTCGCGCTCTTCACCGGCCGCGACCAGATGCAGGCGCTGACGGGCCTGTTCGCGCGCCAGTTTGGCACCCCCAACTACGCCGCGCATGGTGGCTTTTGTTCGGTGAACATGGCCGCCGGCATGATCTACACCATAGGCGGCAGCTTCTGGGAATTTGGCGGCCCTGACCTCGACCGTGCCAAGCTGTTTGTGATGATAGGTACCGCCGAAGACCACCACAGCAACCCGATGAAGATGGCGCTGTCCAAGTTCAAGCGCAGCGGCGGCCGCTTCAT
>JANNEX010000103.1:0-3707 GCA_031379155.1 Rubrivivax sp. | reverse complement strand
GGTCGCGGGCGCCAACGTCAAAGCCACGGTGGTGGCACACGGCAAGCACGACAAAGTGCGCATCTTCAAGATGCGCCGTCGCAAGCACTATCAAAAACACGGCGGCCACCGCCAGACTTACACCGAGCTGCAAATCGGCTCTATCAACGGCTAAGGAGCAGCAAACATGGCACAGAAAAAGGGTGGCGGCTCCACCCGAAACGGCCGCGACTCCCAGCCAAAGATGCTGGGCGTGAAGGTCTTTGGCGGCCAGCAGATTTCTGCTGGCGCCATCATCGTGCGCCAGCGCGGCACCAAATTCCACGCCGGCACCAATGTCGGCATGGGCAAGGACCACACGCTGTTTGCGCTGGTTGACGGCGCCGTGTCCTTTGACGTGAAAGGCGCCCTCAAGCGCCAGACCGTCTTCGTGACGCCGGCCTGATCCGTCTCTTCGCCTCAAACGCGAAGCCCCGGCCTGCCGGGGCTTCTTCGTTTGTGGCCCTCGATAACATGAAAGCCTCATGAAATTTTTCGACGAAGCGCTCATCGACATATCGGCCGGCCAAGGCGGCGCTGGCTGCGTGAGTTTTCGGCGTGAGAAGTTCATCCCCTTTGGCGGCCCCAACGGCGGTGACGGTGGCCGTGGCGGCAGCGTGTGGGCGGTGGCTGACCTCAACATCAATACCCTCATCGACTACCGCTACACACGCCGCTTTGACGCCAAAAACGGCGAAGGCGGTCGCGGCTCAGACCAGTTTGGCGCTGCCGGAGCTGACATCGAAATGCGCATGCCCGTGGGCACCATCATCAGCAACGCCGAGACTGGCGAAGTGATGATCGAACTGCTTGAACACGGCCAGCGCGCCCTGTTGGCCAAGGGTGGCGATGGCGGTTTTGGCAACCTGCATTTCAAGAGCAGCACCAACCGCAGCCCGCGCCAGAAGACGCCGGGCTGGCCCGGCGAAGCGCACAAGCTGCAACTGGAATTGCGCGTGCTGGCCGACGTGGGCTTGCTGGGCATGCCCAACGCGGGCAAGTCGACCTTCATCGCCGCTATCTCGAACGCCCGGCCCAAGATCGCCGACTACCCTTTCACGACGCTGCACCCTAACCTCGGTGTGGTGCGGGTCGGCCCCGAGCGCAGCTTTGTCGTCGCTGACATCCCTGGCCTGATTGAAGGTGCCTCTGAAGGCGCCGGCCTGGGCCACCAGTTCTTGCGCCATTTGCAGCGCACGCGCCTGCTGCTGCACATCGTGGACGCAGCGCCCTTTGACGACAGCATCGACCCCGTGGCGCAGGCCAAGGCCATCGTTGCCGAGCTGAAAAAGTACGACCCCAAGCTGCACGCCAAACCGCGCTGGCTGGTCTTCAACAAGCTGGACATGGTGCCGCTGGAAGAACGCGACGCGCGCATCAAAGACTACGTGCGGCGCTTGCGCTGGAAGGGCCCGGTGTTTGGCATTTCAGCACTGGCGCGCGAAGGCTTGCAGCCGCTGCTCGAACGCATACAGAACCACATCGCCGACCTGCAAAAAATCGAGCAACAAAAAGTCGAGCCCGCGTCCGACCAGCGCTTTGAGGACGAGCCCAGTGACTAGCGTGCTGCCAAGCGCACGCCGCATCGTCGTCAAGGTCGGCTCCAGCCTGGTCACCAACGAAGGCCGGGGTGTTGACGCACAAGCCATCGGCAACTGGGCGCGCCAGTTGGCGGCGCTGGCCCAGCAAGGACGTGAGTTGGTCATGGTCTCCAGCGGCGCCATCGCCGAAGGCATGAAGCGCCTGGGCTGGACGACGCGCCCGCACCAGTTGCATGAACTGCAAGCCGCCGCCGCCGTGGGCCAGATGGGCCTGGTGCAGATGTACGAAACGCGGCTGCGTGAACACGGCATGGCCAGCGCGCAGGTGCTGCTCACGCACGCCGACCTGGCCGACCGCGAGCGTTACCTCAACGCGCGATCCACGCTGCTGACGCTGCTGGCGCTCAAGGTCATTCCGGTTATCAACGAAAACGACACGGTCGTCAACGACGAGATCAAGTTCGGCGACAACGACACCCTGGGCGCGCTGGTGGCTAACCTGGTGGACGCCGACGCCTACGTCATTCTCACCGACCAGCGCGGCCTGTACTCGGCCGACCCGCGCAAAGACCCGCAAGCGCGTTTCATCGAGCAGGCCACTGCCGGTGACCCTGCCCTGGAAGCCATGGCCGGCGGCGCCGGTTCTGGCATAGGCAGCGGCGGCATGCTGACCAAGATCTTGGCCGCCAAACGTGCAGCCGGCAGCGGCACCAGCACCCTCATCGCCTGGGGCCGTGAGAACGACGTGCTGCTGCGCCTGGCCGCTGGCGAATCCATAGGCACGACGCTGGTCGCCGGCACCGCCAAACTGGCCGCGCGCAAGCAGTGGATGGTGGACCACCTGCAACTGCGTGGCGCTGTGCTTGTGGACGATGGTGCCGTGGCCAAGCTGCGCGATGAAGGCAAGAGCCTGCTGCCCATCGGTGTGCATGAAGTGCAGGGCGAATTTGCGCGCGGTGACGTGATTGCGGTGCGCTCGCTGGCAGGCGCAGAAATCGCCCGCGGCCTGGCCAACTATTCGTCGACCGAAGCGCGCCTGATCGCGCGCAAGCCCTCAAGCCAGATTGAAGCGCTGCTGGGCTACGCCAACGAGCCCGAACTGGTGCACCGGACCAACCTGGTGCTTATGTAGCGCGGTGGGTAGCGCGGTGTGTAGCGCGGTGTGTAGCGCGCCGTGCGGCGTCAAGGCGCCGGGTCAGGCTCGGGTTCAGCAGGCATGGTGCTGGGCCCCAAATCAGGCGGCGACACGCTGTCGAATTCCATGCGCTGCGAACGCAGCCCCGAGCGCAAATAACGGTTGTGATGGTTGACCCTGGGCAGGTAGCGCGCCAACTCGGTCAGCGCCATTTCATACACGCCGCGCTTGAACTCGATCACCATATCCAGCGGCACCCAGTACTCGTTCCAGCGCCAGGCATCGAACTCGGGGTGGTCGGTGGCGCGCAGGTTCATATCGCTGTCGTGTCCCACCAGGCGCAGCAAGAACCAGATCTGCTTTTGCCCGCGGTAGTGGCCACGCGCGTCTTTGCGGATGAAGTGCTCGGGCACCTCGTAGCGCAGCCAGTCGCGTGTGCGCGCAATGATCTGTACGTGCTCGGGCAGCAGGCCGACTTCTTCCTGCAATTCGCGCAGCATGGCCTGCTCAGGCGATTCGCCGTGTTTGATACCGCCTTGCGGAAACTGCCACGAGTGTGTGCGCAGCCGCTTGCCCCAGAAAACCTGGTTGCGCGCGTTCAACAGGACGATGCCGACGTTGGGCCTGAAGCCTTCCCGGTCGAGCATAATCGGACCCCGAATTAGTGACTCTTTTCATTATTGCACCGGCCAAGTGCGTGCAGCGAACCCTCGCTAACCCGCATGTGCCACTGAAGGTCATCACAGGTCTTTGGACTTTGCACGCCGGTGCGCTGCGAGCCCCATGAAAGCCTCTTCGACCTTCATCTCCACGCAAAAAGAAGCGCCGGCCGACGCCGAAATCGTCAGCCACCGCTTGATGATGCGTGCCGGTTTTATCAAGCGCCTGGGTGCTGGCATCTACAGCTACATGCCGCTGGGTTTGCGCGTCATTCGCAAGGTGGAAAACATCATCCGCCAAGAGATGGACCGTGCCGGTGCGGTGGAGCTTTTGATGCCCGTGGTGCAGCCCGC
>JANNEX010000077.1:0-14761 GCA_031379155.1 Rubrivivax sp. | reverse complement strand
GATGAGCTTGAGCGTCTTCACATCAGGCACACGTGCGTCCAAAGGCGTGGCTTTGTTGGACGGCACCTGAAAGCCACGCGCCGCAAAGGCAAACTGCTGCGCTTGCGGCGTCAACGCCCACTCATACAGCTTGCGCGCCGCCGCACCATGCGGGGCGCCTTTGATGAGTGACATGGCGCCAATCTCAGCCCCCGTGCCTTCGCTGGGCGCCACGGTTTCCACCGCAAAGCCCTGCGCCTTTTCGCCTGGCCCCAACGCCATGAAGACGATGGCCACGGTGGCTTCGCCACGTGACACGGCCTTGATGGGCGCTTCGCCCGAACGTGGGTAGCTGCTGATGTTTTTGTGCAGCCGCGCCAGATAGTCCCAGGCCTTGTCTTCGCCCATGACCTGGATCAGTGTGGCCACGGCGGTGTAGGCGCCGCCGCTGCTGCCGGGGTTGGCCATCTGCACTTCGCCTTTGAATTCTGGTTTGAGCAAATCGGCCCAGCTGCGGGGTGCGGTCAGCTTGCGTTTGGCCAGCAGCTCGGTGTTATAGGCCAGGCCCAGAGGGCCCAGGTAGATGCCCACGGTTTTGTAGCCGGACTGCTCGGCTTGTCGCTGCGCCCAGGGATGCAATTGGGGCAGGGCGGCCGAGCGGTATTCATCGGTCAGGCCCTGCGCGGCGGCGGCCAGATGCGGGTCACCCGTGCCGCCAAACCACAGGTCGGTTTTGGGGTTGGCACGCTCGGCATTCAACTGCGCCAGCGCTTCGCCGGTGCTGCGCTGCACGATGTTGACCTTGATGCCAGAGACACGGCCAAAGGTGGTCTGGATCAGGTTGCACCACTCCACCTGCACCGAGCAGATGACGTTGACTTGTTCGTCGGCAGCCCGGGCCGCTGGGCATGCGGCCGCAACCAGCAGCAAGGCCGCAACGAGCCTGAACGCGAGGGTGTTGGTGGTCATCGTCAACCCCGGGTGGTGATGTTTGGAAAGTGCCCAGACTGTGCCACGCTGCGGCGTAAACTCCGGCGCCCATGCAAGCCTTGAACATCGTTGTGGCGCTGCTGTGCGCCTACCTCATAGGTTCATTGTCGTTTGCCGTGCTCATCAGCCGCGCCCTGGGCCTGGCCGACCCGCGCAGCTACGGCAGCAAGAACCCGGGTGCGACCAATGTGCTGCGTTCGGGCAGCCGACCCGCCGCCATCCTGACGCTGGCCTTTGATGTGCTCAAGGGCTATGTGCCAGTGGTCTTGGTGCTGGTCTTCGGCCCGCGTTTTGGCTTGGGCGAAACCACGGCAGCCTTTGCCGGCCTCGCTGCCTTTGTGGGCCACCTGTGGCCGCTGTTCTTTCGCTTCCAGGGTGGCAAGGGTGTGGCCACCGCAGCGGGTGTCGTGATGGCCTTCAACCCCTTGCTGGGCGCGGCCACGCTGCTGAGTTTTGGCGTGGTCGTGGCCTTCTCTCGCTACGTGTCTTTGGGCAGCATCGTGGCGGCGGCGTTTGCACCGTTTTACCAAGCGCTGATCTGGGGCCTGGAGCCCGCGCTGCTGGCCATCGCCATCATGAGCGTGCTGCTGATCTGGCGCCATGAAGGCAACATCAAGAAGCTGCTGGCGGGCAAAGAAAACAAGTTGGGGCAAAAGGCCGCGCCCATGGGCGCGCTGCAAAACGTCGACAAGCCTCATGCCCATCACCACTCCAAGCACAAAAAGGGACATCACTGAAATGGTTCAACGCTTCGACGTCGGCACCCGCCTGTCCGAAATGGCCGTGCACAACGGCGTTTGCTACCTGGCCGGCCAGGTAGCAGCCGATAGCTCGTTAGACATCAGCGGCCAAACGCGCCAGGTGCTGGGCGCCATAGACGCGCTGCTGGCGCGCGCCGGCACCGACAAAAGCAAGCTGCTGATGGTGCAGATCTTCATCAAAGACCTGGCCGACTTTCCGGCCATGAATGCGGCCTGGGAAGCCTGGCTGCCGGCTGGCCATGCGCCGCCACGCGCGACGGTGAAGACCGACCTGGCCAAGCCCGAATGGCGCGTGGAGATGGTGGTCACGGCGGCGCTGTGATGCAGCCCTGATGCGGAGTTGCGTTCTATCGCATCAGTGCGAAGTTCGCCAAACGACCCCTGGCCGACGACATACGTCGTCTGCCCCCCCCCGAGGGGGTATGAGCAAAGTGGCAGAGCCACATTTGCTCATGAGGTCGCGCACTCCACTCCACATGATCCGGCGTTGCCCGTGACCTCGCACACTCCTGCTCGGCTCAGGCTCGCTCAGAGCAGCGACTCGGGAACAAACAGCGAGATCAGCCACAGGCGCAGCCGCTCCCAGAGGTTGAACTCGGGGTCCTCGTCCAGGGTCTCGCTGCGGCCCTCGCCCAGCAGAGCGACCCATTGCAGGCTGCGGCCATCGGGCTTGAGGCGGACTTGGTAAGAGCCACGCACGTCGGCGCGCTCCTTGGAGTTGAACCACGTCAGGATCTCACGCGCCAGCTCTGGGCTGCGGATTAGCAGCACCATCTCGGTGTTGGTGGTGGCCGAGCGCTGGTCGAGGTTCATGGAGCCGAGCAGCACCGCGCGGCGGTCGATGAGGGCCAGCTTGGCGTGCAGTTGCGCCCGCGACGCGCCGAAGACGGGGTGCGTCGCTTCGTCGCGCCACACCTGCATAGCGCTGACCTCGTAGAGTTCGACGCCCATTTGCAGCAGCGGCACGCGATAGCGTTCGTAGGCCAGGCTGGCCTGCGGCTCGTCGGTGGCACCCAGCGAGTTGGTGATCACGCGCACCGCGATGCCGAACTTGCGCGCCTCGCGCAGGCCGGCCAGGCCGCTCTCCCCGGGAATGAAGTAGGGCGAAAACAGCATCAGCTCTTGGCGCGATTGGCGAAAGCTCTGGATCGCAAAACCGTAAGTCGTGCCGGCCAGGCCGCCCGATGTGGGATCGAGCTTGGCCGGCGCGTCAGCGAAGACCGTCGCTTCGGCGCCGATCAGGTCGGCGAGGCCGCCGGCCAGCAAGGAGTCAAACCGGGGAGCGGGGCTGCCGCGCCAAGTGGTCGACGCAACGAAGGGCGGGCCGATCTTCAACGTTGCGGACTCGAAGCGCGCGCGTTGCGCGGGCGCAGGCTCGTCGGGCTCGGACAAGGACCTGATGTCGCGCACTTGCGTGCTGTTCCAGTAACGGTCGAACACAGCTGCCAGGTCCGGCGGCACGGCTCCGATGGCCAGTGCGTCGAAGTCGATGAAATTGGCGCTTGCGTCACGTTGGAAGTAAGCGTCGGCCAGGTTGCGCCCGCCAACGATCGCCATCGCGCCATCGGCAATGAACAGCTTGTTGTGCATGCGGTGGTTCAGGCGCTGGAAGTCGCCAGCCATCTGCATCCAGCGCCCGACGCTGCTGCTGCGCGTGCCGGCAAAGGGGTTGAACAGGCGCACCTGAGCCCCGTCGTGCGCCGCCAGGCCGAGCAGCAGTTCGTCCATGCCCGCGGTGTAGAAGTCGTCGAGCAGCAGGCGCACGCGCACGCCACGCTGCGCGGCGTCGCGCAACTCACGCAGCACTTGGCGGCCTACGGTGTCGTCGGCCAGGTGATAGACCTGCAGGTCTATCGAGGCCCGGGCCTGGCGGATCAGGCTCAGGCGGGCATCGAGCGCCAAGCCGGGGTGGGCAAGGCTCAGCACGCCGCTCGAGCCATGGCCCCGCAGGCGTTCGAACGCCCGAACCGCGATGGCGCCCAGCGGCGTGTCTGCACTGGCCGCGATGGCCAGGGTCGGCGACGGCGGCTGCGCCAGCGGCGGCAGGCTGGCGCAGCCGCCGAACATCAGGGCCAGCAGCAGCGGGGCCAGGAGGTGCCAAGGCGACAGGGACAAACCGAAGATCATGGGAGACGATTTTCTGCGCGACCGGCTTGGCTTGCAATTGCGCCCGTGAATCCAGGTGCTGGCGAGCGCGGCGACGCTTCGTAGGAACAGCAGGTCGCGCAGGCGGCCAATCTCGGGGGGCTGATGCAGCATCAGGCGGCCCGAGCTGCGGCAAGCGGCCAGGCTCTGCGAGTCAAGCGGGTTCGTGCGGTCTCAAAGCTGCAGGCCAGGATGGAGCTTCTTGCTGATCCCCTTTGCGGGCAAAGAATCTTGCGAATGGCGTTGCCTCATCGCGTTCTGGTCTCTCGCGCTGGCTCTACCCGCAACACGCTCACGAGCCCTGCCAGCAAGGTCAGCACGGCACCGATCCCGAGACCGACTCGCGGTGCCGATTCGACGGATGCAACGGTGAACAGCAGGGTCATGACGACGCCACCGGCGGTCTGGCCTGCCAGCCGTGCGGTGCCCTGCATGCCACCCGCAGCGCCTGCTCTTTCGGGTGGCGCCGCGAGGAACATGTTGCGGTTGTTCGGCACTTGAAAAAGGCCGAAGCCCAGGCCGCACAACAGGGTGATCGGCACCAGCGGCAACGCGCTGCCGTTCAGCGGCCAGAGCGAGGCGGCGGCGAGCCCCACTGCAAGACAGCCACCACCCGCAGCACAAAGCCATGCCGTCGATACACGATTGGCGAGATGGCCGGCTACAGGGGCCGCGATGGCCACCATCAGCGGCCAAGGCGTCATATAGAGCCCCGTCATCAGGGTGTCCTGCCCGAGAATGTGCTGCAGGTAAAACGGCAGCGCCAACAAGCCCATGGTGATGCCGGCGAAGCAGCAGACCGAAGCCATCACCGACATGCGGAACGACCCCGCGCGCAGAAGGTCCAGCGCAATCATGGGGGTGTCCTTTGGCATCTCGCGCCGGATCAGCGCTGCCAGGCTGATGGCTGCCGCAGCAAGCAAGGCGCCAGCCAGCACCGGCTGATCTACCAGCACTTCTGCGCCGACCACCAGCGATGCAAAGACTGCGCCATTCAGCGCCACACTGAAGCGGTCCAGCGGGCGCGCCGTGCCGGCGACATCGGGCAGTGCACGGCTCGCGAGCAGCACCAGCCCACCCAAGGGCAGGTTCAACATGAACAGCCAGGGCCAGCTCGCGCCTGACAGGACCAGCGCGCCGATGGTGGGACCGGCCGCAGAAGACAGCGCTACGGCCAGCGCGTTCCAAGCGATGGCGGCGCCAAGCTGGCGCGGGGGAACGACTTGGCGCAGCAGCGCGATGCCCAGCGCCATGATGGCGGCACCGCCGAGCCCCTGAAGGAAACGGGCCGCAACAAGCCACGGCAGCGACGGGGACAGTGCGCACAACACCGACGCGGCCGTGAACAGCGCAACGCCCATCGTGAAGACTCGCCGGTAGCCCAAGCTTTCGCCGAGTGCGGCGCAGGGCAGCAAGCCCATCACCAGGGCCGTCTGGTAAGCGGTGATGATCCATACCGACATGCCCGGCGTCACCTGAAGCGACCGCGCCATGCTTGGCAGCGCCACGTTGGCGATGGCTGCGTCAAGCACCGCCAGCACCATGGCCGCCAGCACGGCAGCAATCGCAGCGGTGCGTCGCGGCACTGCGGGGCGTCCCATGGCCAAGGCAAGGGGCTTGATCACGCCACCGCCACGGTCCAGACGCCGTTCCGCTCGACGTACCTCGTCACGCGGTGTTCTTCTTTGTCCTCTTTCTTCAGGTCCCGCTCCGTGAAGCGGAACAGCAATGCGGGCCCATCCATGCAGCGCGTGTCGTGGATGTCCCCTGGCAGGTAGACCTGAACCTGCCCAGGCTGCACCCGCGTTGAACCCCTTTTCACCAACCGGATGCTGCCGTCCGGCTCCTCGAGCCGACCATAGGTGCCCATCTCGATTTCACCTTGCTGCATCGCATAAATAACCCAAGCCCGGCCGTGGTCGTGGGGTGGCCTGTACAGGCCCGCGGGTTCGGTGTGGGCCAAGAGCACGAAGCCGTGTGTCGGCTCGCGGTACAGCTCCTGGTTTGCAGGCGCTTGCCGGTGCAACTGTGCCAACCATTCCTCTGTGGCGGGTGCCTTGAGCAGGTCCTTCAGGTGCCCGCGACAAGCAGCAACCACTTCGCTGCTGAGCGGTTCCCAGGCCGACTTGATGCCATCGATAGACGTGTCAAAAACATTGCGAGCCATGAGCTTTTCTCCTGTTCCGCTCGGACGAAACCCGTTCAAGCGCATGGCCAGAAGATATTCAAACGCCTCAGATAGCGGAAGGCGCATGATTTGCATTCAGTACCTGCGTCTCACGCCATGTCAGGACCGTCACGCTCGGAGCCACAGCTTGGCCAGACCCGATCTCAATTTGCTTTTCACCCTGGACGTGTTGCTCGCCGAGGGCAGCGTTGCGAGCGCTGCCCGGCGACTGCACTTGAGCCCGTCAGCGATGAGCCGCGCCTTGGCGCGACTGCGCGAGGCCACGGGTGATCCGCTGCTGGTGCGCGCCGGTCGCGGCCTGGTGGCGTCGCCGCGCGCGCTTGAGCTGAGCGATTCCATCAGCCAACTCGTTCATGACGCCGAAGCTGCGCTGCGGCCCGCCGGCAAGCTCGATCTCGGACAACTCGACAGAACATTCACGCTGCGGGCCAGCGAAGGTTTCGTTGAGAACTTTGGGGCCAGGCTGCTGTCGCGCATCTCCGGCGAAGCCCCTGGGGTTCGCCTGCACTTCCTGCACAAGCTTGACAAGGACAGTGGGCCGCTGCGCGACGGATCGGTCGATCTCGACACCGGCGTGGTGGACAAAGCCATCAGCCTGGAAGTGCGCGCGCAAGCCTTGTTCAGCGACCGCTACGTGGGCGTCGTGCGGGCGGGTCACCCGCTGAGCGAAGGCGACATCACCGCCGCCCGCTTTGCTGCTGCCAGGCACGTCCACGTGTCGCGCCGGGACGGCGACAAAGGCCCCATCGACGACGCCCTGGCGGGCTTGGGATTGCAACGCGATATCGCCACGGTCGTCGGTGGCTTCTCGGCCGCGCTCGCTTTGGTTCGTGCCTCAGACTTGCTTGCCTG
Source organism: Rubrivivax sp. (assembly GCA_031379155.1). Lineage (GTDB taxonomy): Bacteria > Pseudomonadota > Gammaproteobacteria > Burkholderiales > Burkholderiaceae_C > Rubrivivax. The sequence continues at coordinate 7,846 of JANNEX010000077.1, read as the reverse complement.
CGTGCATGAACGGCACACCGGTGTTCTGTATGCAGGGATGCACAGCTTCGCGCTGCCGCTGCCCATCGCGCCGTTTACGGTGTCCATGATGTGGCATCCGCGCTTGGATGGAGATCCGGCACAGCGCTGGCTTCGAGGCTGCGTTCGGGGAGTATGTGCAGAGCAGCTTGCGGTTGCGTAGCGCACTGGAGCCGCCGCGGCTGGCGTGCCACTTGATCCCGCAACCCGGGGCAGAACTGACCGTGGCGACTCGTATAGTCGACCATGACAACCCCCTTGCTGGCCACCAAGCTTTTCGCGCCCCCGCCGGCGCTGCGCAGCGTCGAGCGTCAACGGCTGATGCAGCGCTTGGACGCGGGTCTGCAGCGCAAGTTGACCTTGGTGTGCGCCCCGGCCGGTTTCGGCAAGTCAACCCTTCTGGGCGCCTGGGCCCAGGCCAGTGAGCACCCGAGCGCTTGGCTGTCACTCGACGAGGGTGATCGCGACCCGAACCAGTTTGCGGCGTACCTGACCGCAAGCCTTCGGTCAGTCTCTGCGGATCTTGGCGACGGTGCCTTGGCGCTGGCCCAGGCAAGACCCAGGCCGCCGCCCAAAACGGTGCTGATCCACTTGATCAATCGACTGGCCAGTCGGCGCGGCAGGCTGGTGCTTGTTCTCGACGACTACCAGTTCGCCAGCAGTCCTGAGGTTGACGCGTTGCTGGCTTTCCTGATCGACAACTTGCCCGCGCAACTGCACCTGGTGGTCGCATCAAGGGAGGCGCCTGCCATTCCGTTGGCGCGGCTGCGCGCCCAGGGCCAAGTGCTCGACATGGGCCCGCAAGATCTGCGTTTTGTTGCCGAGGAGACCCGGCTGTTTTTGAACCAGTCGATGGCGCTCGGGTTGACCGAAGCCCAAGTTCAAGCATTGGACGCGCGCACCGAAGGTTGGCCCGCTGGCTTGCACATGGCGGCCGTTTCTCTGGCCCGCCAAAGTGACGCGGACTCGTTCATCCGGTCGTTCACCGGCAGTCATGGGCTGGCACAGGACTACCTGCTCGAAGAAGTGCTTCTGCGACTGCCCGCAGATGTTCAGGCTTTCTTGTTGTGCACGTCGATTCTGGAGCGCCTGTGTGCAGAGCTTTGTGACGCCGTCATGCAGGGTGAGGGCGGCCGCGAAACCTTGCGCATGCTGGACCTCGGCAACCTGTTTGTCGTGCCCCTTGACGAGGATCGCCGGTGGTACCGGTACCACCATCTTTTCGGCGCGATGTTGCACCAGCGCCTTCGTGCCAGCGAAGCGCTAGCACCCTTGCATCTCCGCGCCAGCGCCTGGTTCGAGAGCCAAGGCATGGTCAAGCAGGCTTTGCACCACGCCGTGGCTGCCGGCGACACCGCGCGCGCCGTTCAGGTGGTGCAAGGGCGTGGCATGCCGCTGTACTTTCTGGAAGACGCCGAGCCTGTGTTGCAGTGGTTGCAGGACCAGCCACCCGCGTATCTCGACGCGCATCCGCCCCTGTGGCTGATGTTGGCGTGGGCTTATCTGGCGACCAGCCAACACAGCCGGATGCGCTCCCCCATCATCGGCGCCGAAGCGGCGATCGAATCGGCCGCGAGCCATCCCGCTTATCGGAGCTGGCGCGGCGAATTGAATGCCGTTCGCGCCTGGGAGGCGGTGGCGCTTTGTGACCCTGTCGCGATCAAGCGGGAAGCCACCTTGGCCCTGGAGTGGCTGCCCCTGGACCAGCTGGCGGTGCGGACAACAGCCCACTGTGCGCTGGGCGTGGCGCACCAGTTCAGCGGCGACCGCGTGGCGGCCCAGCGTGTCTACGGCGAGGTCGTGCCGATGGCCCAGTCTTGCGGCAACCGCATGTTCACCATCGTCGCTTGCATTGCGCTGGGGCACCTGCAGGAGGACGACAACCACCTGCACCTGGCGGCACGCACCTACGGCCGCGCGCTGCAGGTCCTGGGCGATCAGCCGCACCTGGTGGCCTGCGAGGTCCACCTGGGCCTGGCGCGCATCCACTACCAGTGGAACGACCTCGACGCCGCAGCGAAGCACGCAGAAAAAAGCAGCCGTCTGGCTGCGCTGCTGGAATGCGATTCGGCACTGGGGGCGGACGCATTGCGCGCACAGATTTTGTTGTCCCGCGCCGAGACAGACGCGGCGCTGACTCTGCTGACCCAGTCCAGCACCGCAGCACTTACCAGAAACCAGCAAGGTGGCAGGCTCTGTATCGCGCAGGTCCAGGTGCAGGCGCTGTTGCAAACCGGTCAGGTCATCGCCGCCGCGCAGATCGCGCAAACGCAAGCCATGCCGCTGGCCCATGCCTGGGTCTTGCTTGCCAGCGGGCAGGCACTGCAGGCGCACGAAGCTCTGACCGCTTTTTTGGATACGTCGCGGGCTGGCGCAACGACGGCTGATGGCTTGCGCGCGCTGCTGCTCAAGGCGTTGGCGCTGGATGCCTTCGACCCGTCTGACGCCGCACTGATCGTGCTGGAAGAGGCCATGGCCTTGGCAGAGCCGCAGGGCAATGTGCGCGCGTTTGTCGACCTTGGCGGGCCGATGCAACGTCTCTTGAGCAAGGCCATCCACGGCGCACGGCCACGCTACACAGCCATGCTGCTGGAGGCGATGCAGGCACACCTGATCGCCATGGTGCCCGCTGCGCCAGTGCCTGCAGTCGCAGTTGCAGTTGCAGAGCAGCCAAGCGCCACGATGCGTGCCCTGGCAGACCCGTTGAGCCAGCGCGAACTGCAAATCCTGACCCTGATCTGCAAGGGGCTGTCCAACCAGGAAATTGGCCAGCAGATTTTCTTGTCCTTGAGCACGGTGAAGTGGCACAACCAGAACATCTTTGACAAGCTGGATGTGCAAAGACGCACCGAAGCCGTTGCACGGGCACGGGAGTTGAATCTGTTGTGAGCCCACTGCTGGCTCCAGGGTGGCACCGCAGAACCGCACTTTAGTGCGGCGACGCGGCGAGGTAGCGCAGCCGACACTGCCTGCCAAGCGATCGACGTTGGGTTGGCGCTGCGGTCCACCTCAGGTCTTGCCCATTCGCCATGTCGCCTTCGCCCCGTCACCCCTGGAAGCTGCTGAGCTCGCTCTTGATGCTGAGCTTGGTGCCCGTGCTTGCCGGTGTGGTGCGCCTGGCGGGGCTGGCGCGTGGCTCTGACGTCACGCCCGAAAACGCGCGTTTCATGGCGACGCCGGTGCCAGTGACCGTGCACATCGTGTGCGCGATCTTGTTCTGCGTGCTGGGGGCGTTGCAGTTCGACCCGGCCCTTCGGCAGCGCTTGCCGCGACTGCATCGCGTCGCTGGTAGGGTGACCGCGCCCTGCGGCATCGTGGCGGCCTTGACAGGCCTGTGGATGACCGTTGGGACTGCCATTCCTGCTGCGCTGCAAGGCGGCCTTTTGTACGGGGTGCGCATCGTCGTCGCGCTGTCGATGGCGCTGGCCATCGTGGTGTCGGTTGTTGCAGTTCTTCGGCGCCGCATCGCCCAGCACAGAGCCTGGATGGTGCGCGCCTATGCGCTGGGCCAAGGCGCCGGCACCCAGGTGCTGATCCTGTTGCCCGTGACCTTGATGGTCGGCGCACCGACTTTCATCTTCCGTGATGTCCTCATGGCTGCGGGCTGGGGACTGAACGTGGTCTTCGCCGAATGGATCATTCGGCACCGCCTGCCATCCGTCTGATTTCACAACCAGAGATTTCCATGCGCCATTCGCTGCTTCCAATCGCCACCGTCACGCTGAGTGTGTTGCTCTGCTCCTGCGGTTTCATGACCCCCGCTCAGCAGTACGCCGGCGAGCGAAAGGGCGCGTCCGAGATTGCCGTGATTCAGAGTTACCACGGCAGCCCCCTGGGAGACGAGTACCACGCCACGATTTCGGGCTACTCCACCAAGCCAGAAGCGGGTCCGTCAGTGGTCAAGCGTTTTGGTTTGCCGGGCTTTACCGACTACCCGCGAGAGATTCAGTTGAACCCCGGAAACTATGCCCTCGAGCTGTACTGCTTCAAGTCGCTGAGCAAGCCCACCTTTCGGCCCACTATGGAGATTGCAGTCAAAGCGGGCTACGCCTACACGGTGAAGTGCGAGGCTGCTGATGGCAAGGCTGCTGTCTTCGTCAGCCAGGAAACACGCATGATTTAGCCCTCGGCTTTGCGGCCATTGCTAACCCACGGGATGCGCTGACAGGGTTGCGTGTTGCGCCGGCCGCAGCGCATCGATCCCAACTGCTTTTTTCAATGGCCGCCAACGATGGCCAGCCCTCCGGCGTGGGCTTCATGCCGCGCCAGCCCCAAGAACTCACCCACTTTTCCAACTGACTTCAAAGGACTTCTCCGTGAACAGATTTCGCTACCTCATTGCGGCCGCCGCCGTCGCCTCGCTCGCCGCATGCAGCACGGTCCTGCCCACCGCCCACAGCGGCTTCCTCAGCGACTACACAGCGCTGGCCGGAGGGCAGGATGCAGCCGCTGCAAGCCGGGCTTGGGCAGACCGCATCGACCCCGCCCGCGTGACGGTGGATGCGGTGGCCTGGCGCGTCACGGGCAGCGCAGACATCAGCACTGAAGAGCGCGAGGCCTTGCTGGCCTTGCTGCGCAGTGAACTCCAACAACGCGTGCAGGCGCTGCCCGCCCTGCCGCAGGGCCGCCCGGCCGTGCTGCGCGCCGCCATCACCCGCGTTGAGACCGTCTCCCCGCTGCTTAACGCGCTGAGTTCGCTGCTGCTGACCATTCCGCTGGAGCGCGGCGGCGCGGCGATGGAAATCGAAGCCGTCGACCCGCAGACCGGGCGCCAGCTTGCGGCATTGACGCCCGGCTGGCGCGCACCCGTGACGGAACTGATGGTTCGTTTCAGCAAGCTCGCAGCGGCCGAAATCGCCATTCGCAAGGCAGCCGCCGACTTTGTGCTGCTGCTGCAACCGGCATCGGATGCCGGAAAGCAGACCGCACTGCGCTGAGCCCATCCCCAATCCTCCCTTTCCATCCATCCCCAATCAGCTTCAAGGAAATCCCGATGAAACACGGCACCACCGTCTCAGTCTGTTGCGCCGCCTTGGCCGCGCTCTCAGTTCATGCCCAAGCTCATGCCCAGGCCCCTTCCACCAAAGCGGTGACGGGCTCGGTCAAAGGCAACTCGTTGACCGTCGGCACCCGGTTCACGTTCTGAGGTGACTCGATCGCGTTCAGTCAGGAAGGCGCTTTGACCTGACCCGCCCCCCCTGCTCAGATGGGCATGCGGACGGCGACCACCGGCGGTCGTTTCCCACTCCCGGCCTTCGCTTTGTCGCATGCCGGGTTGCACTCTCGCAGTCCAGTTCGACACTCGAACACCACTTGACGAATTGGAGTACCCCATGACCCGCCTTCTTCAGCGCATCCTGGCCTCGCTGGCCACTGTGCTCGTCGCAGCACACGCGCAAGCCTTCGAGGCCGGCTGGATGCAGATCCAGACGGCGGGTGCGACACCAGATGCGCCCACGACAACGGTCGCTCTGTTCTACCCGACGCTGGCCGCGCCGCGAGCCATCGCCATGGGACCGTTCGCGCTCGACGTCGCCATCGGCGGCAAACCCGTCGACAAGGTCAAGGCGCTGATCTTGCTCAGCCACGGCAACGCCGGCACCGAGCTTGGGCACAGCGTGCTGGCGCAAGCCCTCGCCCGCAACGGTTATCTGGTCGCCGCACTCCGCCATCCTGGCGACAACTGGCAGGATCGGTCTCTGCTTGAGACGAGCCCGGAACGCTACTTCGACGAGCGGCCGCGGCAAGCTTCTCGCGTCATCGACGCGATCCTGGCCGATCCCGCATGGAAGGCGCGCATTGCGGCCGACAGCCAAGGGCCTCGCGTGGGTGCGCTTGGACACTCGGCCGGCGGCTACACGGTGCTGGCGCTGGCGGGCGCCAGGCCGGATTTGTCGCGCATGAAAAAGCACTGCCTGGCGCAAGCATCCGAAGACCCGATCTTCTGCGGCATGGGCCGCGCCGGCGCTGCTGCGCCGCCGTCGCCAGTGGCCACGCTCTCGCTCAAGGATGAGCGCGTTCGGGCGATTGTCGCAATGGCCCCGGCAGGTGTACTGCTCACCGCCGAATCGCTCGCCACGGTGCGACCTGCGACCATGATCTACGAGGCCGAGCTCGATCGTTTCCTGGTGCCGCGATTTCATGCCGAATGGGTCGCCAACAATCTGCCAGCAGCCAACCTGCACCGGGTGCCCAACGCTTGGCACTTCGCCTTCATGGATACGCCCAGCATGTCCTTGCCCAGCCCGGACGGCGACGTTGCCGCGAACCCGCCGGGTTTTGATCGCGCTGCGTTCCTGAGGCAGCTCGCCGTCGATATCACGGTCTTCTTCGACAAGACGCTGCTCTAGCTCGTCATCACCGGCGTCTTCTCATAACGGCCGATTGCGGTGGCTGCGCATCCATGCTGTTGCATGCCAGGCCGCCTGAGGATGGTTGTCATGCACTGGCTCGTGCACCTTAGACCCAGCCTCGATGTCTAAGCTTCAAAGCCCCAAGCGCGCCACATCTCCACGCCCCTGCCGCACCAGCACCGGCTCGTCGCCGCTGAGGTCGATCACCGTCGTCGGTTGCATGGGACAAGCACCTGCATCCACCACCGCTTGCAGCGTTTTCTGGAAGCGTTCGCGTATCTCGTGCGCGTCGTTCATGGGGTCGGTTTCGCCGGGCGCAATCAGCGTCGTGGCCAGCAGCGGTTCACCAAACAAGGCCAGCAACTCTTGCGTCACGTGGTGCTGCGGCACGCGCAAGCCAATCGTGCGCCGGCTGGGGTGGCTCAGGCGGCGCGGCACTTCTTTGGTGGCTTCCAGGATGAAGGTGTAGGGCCCCGGCGTGCCCAGTTTGAGCAAGCGATACTGGCGGTTGTCGACACGGGCATAACTGGCCAGTTCAGAGAGGTCACGGCACAGCAAGGTCAGGTGGTGTTTGTCATCCACCTGGCGGATGCGGCGCAGGTTTTCTGCCGCCGCCTTGTCGTCCAGGCGGCACACCAGGGCGTAGCTGCTGTCGGTGGGCACGGCGGCAATGCCGCCCGCGTGCAGAATGGCCGCCGCTTGTTTGAGCAAACGCGGCTGCGGGTTTTGCGGGTGGACTTCGAAGAGCTGCGACACCTGGCTTCAGGGCTGCGTCAAGCCACTGTGACCGGGATCTTGCCGATGCGCGCCTGCCACTCACGCGGCCCGGTGTTGTGCACACTGGTGCCTTGCGCGTCCACGGCCACGGTGACGGGCATGTCTTGCAAATCGAACTCGTAGATGGCTTCCATGCCCAGGTCGGCAAAGCCCACCACCTTGGCGCCTTTGATGGCCTTGGCCACCAGGTAGGCCGCACCACCCACGGCCATCAGGTAAGCACTTTTGTACTTCTTGATGGCCTCTATGGCCACGGGGCCACGCTCGGCCTTGCCCACCATGGCCAGCAGGCCGGTTTGCCCCAGCATCATCTCGGTGAACTTGTCCATGCGCGTGGCCGTGGTGGGGCCAGCGGGGCCGGTGACTTCGTCGCGCACGGGGTCCACCGGGCCGACGTAGTAGATGACGCGGCCGCGAAACTCGACGGGAAGCTTTTCGCCCTTGGCCAGCATGTCCTGAATGCGTTTGTGCGCGGCGTCGCGGCCGGTCAGCATCTTGCCGCTGAGCAGCAGCGTGTCGCCGGGTTTCCAGCTCGCCACCTCGGCGCGCGTGAGTGTGTTCAGGTCGACGCGGCGGCTCTTTTGATAGTCAGGCGCCCACTTCACGTCGGGCCACAGGTCCAGGCTGGGCGGCTCCATATAGGCCGGGCCGGAGCCGTCGAGCACCACGTGCGCGTGGCGCGTGGCGGCGCAGTTGGG
>JANNEX010000015.1:0-2645 GCA_031379155.1 Rubrivivax sp. | reverse complement strand
GCGTGCGTATACCGCGAAAGGCGCGTCAAACATGGGCTCCAAACTGAAAGTAGCCGGCATCCTCGCCGTGGGCGTGGTGGCCGGTGCGCTCACCACGATGCAATTGCAGGCCGTGGCGCGCAATACGCTCAGCCCGCTACCGCTGGAAGAGGTGCAGCAACTGGCGGCAGTCTTTGACCGCGTCAAGGCCGAGTACGTGGAACCCGTGGATGAGAAAAAACTCATCTCCGACGCCATTGCCGGCATGGTGGCTGGCCTGGACCCCCACTCGCAGTACCTTGACAAGAAGACCTTCAAGGAATTCCGCGAAAACACTGGCGGCAAGTTCATTGGCATCGGCATCGAGATGGGCATGGAAGACGGCCTCGTCAAGGTCGTCTCACCCATCGAAGGCTCGCCCGCCTTCCGCGCGGGCCTGAAGCCTGGCGACCTCATCACGCGCATCGACGACACACCGGTCAAGGGCCTGACGGTCGACCAGGCCGTCAAGCGCATGCGCGGCGAGCCCAACACCAAGGTCGTGCTCACGGTCTTTCGCAAGCTGGAAAGTCGCAGCTTCCCGGTGACCATCATCCGCGAAGAAATCCGCATGCAAAGCGTGCGCGCCAAGATGGTCGAGCCCGGTTACGGCTGGCTGCGCGTCAGTCAGTTCCAAGACCGCACGGTGGAAGACTTCGTGCGCAAGATCGAAGACCTCTACAAACAAGACCCCAACCTCAAAGGCCTGGTGCTGGACCTGCGCAACGACCCCGGCGGTTTGCTCGACGGCGCCGTGGCACTGAGTGCGGCCTTCCTGCCGCAAGACGTGGTGGTGGTCAGCACCAACGGCCAGATGGTCGAGTCGCGCCAGACCTTCAAGGCTGCGGCGGCCGACTACGCACGCCGGGGCGGCGCTGACCCGCTCAAGCGCCTGCCTGCAGGTGTGAAAAAGGTACCGCTGGTGGTGCTGGTGAATGAAGGCTCGGCCTCGGCCAGCGAGATCGTGGCCGGCGCGCTGCAAGACTACAAACGCGCCACCATCATGGGCGCACAAACCTTCGGCAAAGGATCGGTGCAGACCATACGCCCGCTGCCGGCTGACACGGCGCTGAAGATCACCACCGCGCGCTACTTCACGCCCAACGGCCGCAGCATCCAGGCCAAGGGCATCGTGCCCGACGTCTTCCTGGACGAAACCGCCGAAGGCAATGTCTTCGCCGCTTTGCGCATGCGCGAAGCCGACCTGGACAAACACCTGCAAGGCGCCGACGAGCAAAAAGACGCAGCGCGCGAAAAGGCGCGCGAAGAAGCGCGCAAGAAGCTAGAAGAGCAAATCGCCAAGACCAAGGAACCCGTCAAGCCTTTGCCTGAATTTGGCACCGCCGAAGACTTCCCGCTGCAGCAAGCGCTCAACCAGTTGCGCGGCCTGCCTGTGGTGGCCAGCAAGACGGCGGTGGAGCAGCGCGCCGAAGCTGCTGGCACACCCACCAAGTAAACCCCGGCCCGCCCACCCACAAGCCCGCCGCACCGGCGGGCTTTGTCATTCAGCCCCGCCGCACCGGCGGGCTTTGTCATTCAGCCCCGCCACCCTGGCGGGCTTTGTCATTGCCCCAGCCCATGAACGACCAGCAACTGCTGCGTTATGCCCGCCACCTGATGCTGGACGACATCGGCATCGATGGCCAGCAACGCTTGCTGGACGCCCACGCGCTGATCATCGGCGCCGGTGGTCTGGGCTCGCCAGTGGCGCTGTACCTGGGCACGGCCGGCGTGGGCCGCATCACGCTGGTCGACCACGACACCGTGGACCTCACCAACTTGCAGCGCCAGATCGCCCACAACCAGTCGCGCATAGGCCTGCCCAAGGCCGAATCAGCGCGTGCCACGGTGGCCGCCATCAACCCCGACGTGCAATTGCGGGCCATCGTGCAGCGTGCTGACTCAGCGCTGCTCGACACCCTGGTGCCGCAAGCCAGCGTGGTGCTGGACTGCTGCGACAACTTCAAGACGCGCCACGCCGTCAACGCGGCCTGTGTCAAACACCGCAAGCCGCTGGTCTCGGGTGCGGCGATTGGCTGGGACGCCCAGGTCTCGGTGTACGACAGCCGCCAGCCGCAGTCGCCCTGTTACGCCTGCCTGTTCCCGCCCGATGTGGCGCACGAAGACGTGGCCTGCTCCACCATGGGCGTGCTGGCGCCGCTGGTGGGCATCGTGGGCAGCTTGCAGGCGGCCGAGGCCATCAAGCTGCTGTGCGGCGTGGGTGAATCGCTGGCCGGGCGCTTGCTGATGCTGGATGCGCGCTGCATGGCCTGGGACTGCATCCGCGTGCAGCGCCAGGCGCACTGCGCGGTGTGTTCACATCAGGCTTAAAACATTGCTAGCGCAGCAGCTAACGCCGCAATTCAGCGCACACCGCGTCCGTGCCGACGTGCCAAGCCCAAGGCAGCCAGGCCCAGCGCCAGCATGATGCGGGTGCCGTTCTCAGGCACCGGCGCCAAAAAGTCGTGGCCGCTGGCTCCCAGCGTGTTCAGACCGAGCACCGATGGCGCCAGCGAATACAGCGCCGAGTGGTAGAAGTCGGCCTCGGCAATGCGCCCGGTCCTGGCAAACGCGTCGACTTTGGCGCTGGCGGCCAGCGAACCTTCGATCAGCAAGGTGCTGCCCAC
>JANNEX010000011.1:0-12676 GCA_031379155.1 Rubrivivax sp. | reverse complement strand
CAGCTCTTCCTTCATGGCCTTCATGCGCGCGTCTTCGGTCTTTTGCTCGCTCTCCAGACGCTTTTCTTTTTGCTCCAGCCAGTCAGAGTAGTTGCCCTTCCAGGGAATGCCGGCGCCGCGGTCGAGTTCAAGAATCCACTCTGCTGCGTTGTCCAAAAAGTAGCGGTCGTGGGTGATGGCCACCACGGTGCCCGTGAAGCGCTGCAAGAAGTGCTCTAACCACTCCACGCTTTCGGCGTCCAAGTGGTTGGTGGGCTCGTCCAGCAGCAGCATGTCGGGCTTGCTCAGCAGCAGCCGGCACAGCGCCACGCGGCGCTTTTCGCCACCCGATAGCAGGCCGATCTTGGCGTCCCAGGGCGGCAGGCGCAGCGCGTCGGCGGCCAGTTCCAACTGCAAGTCGGTGTTTTCGCTGCCGGCGGCGGCGATCACGGCTTCGAGTTCGGCCTGCTCGGCAGCCAGCTTGTCAAAGTCAGCGTTTTCTTCAGCGTATTCGGCATAGACCTCGTCCAGCCGCTTCTTGGCCGCCAGCACGCCGCCAATGCCTTGTTCGACACATTCACGCACCGTTTGGTCGGCCTCCAGCAGCGGCTCTTGCGGCAAATAGCCTATGTTCAGGCCCGGCATGGGCACGGCTTCGCCTTCGATTTCTTTGTCGATGCCGGCCATGATCTTGAGCAGCGTGCTCTTGCCCGAGCCATTGACGCCCAGCACACCGATCTTGGCGCCCGGGAAGAAGGACAGGGAGATGTTCTTCAGGATCTGCCGCTTGGGCGGCACGATCTTGCCGACACGGTTCATGGTGAAAACGTATTGCGCCATAGCGGAGGGTCCGGTTGCAAATCTGCGAAAGCAAAACCCATGATTATCCCGGACGCCCGCCCATCCGGGTCTTCGACAGTTGCACGGCACGGGCATCCCCGCAGAATGCAGCGGCTGGGGGGAGCTAAAAAGAGTGCCGCGTCTGTTGATCCTGTTTTCGCTGTGCAACCTGGTTTTGGGCACAGGGGTTTTTGTGATCACCGGCATCTTGCCGCTGGTGGCGCAGGGCTTGGTTGTCAGCGTGCCGGCGGCGGGCCAGTCCATGACGGCTTATGCCTTGAGCACCGCCGTGTTGGCGCCCGCCCTGTTGCTGGCCACCGGAAGCTGGCCACGCAAGCGTGTGCTGTGCCTGGGCATGGCGCTGTTTGGCCTGGGCAGTGCGCTGTGCGCCGCCGCGCCCGATCTGTCCACTTTGCTGGCCGGCCGCGTGCTGATGGGCGTGGGCGCCGTCTTCACGCCGGTGGCTGCAGGCATTGCCGTGGCCAGTGTCGAGCCGGCGCGGCGTGGCAAAGCCTTGGCGCTGGTTTTTGTGGGCGTGAGCCTGAGCTATGTGATTGGCCTGCCCTTGGGCGCCTGGCTGGGGCACCTTTACGGCTGGCGCACGCCGCTGTGGCTGCTGTCGGGCTTGATCGCGGTCATGGTGCCGGTGCTGCTGGTGTGGGTGCCGGCGCGTGTGGCCTCGCCCGGTGCCAGTTTTGCGGGCTTGACAGCGGCATTGCGCCAACCCGGTGTGCTGGCCGCGCTGGCGCTCACGTTGTGCTACTTCAGCGCCATCTTCTTGGTGTTTTCCTACATCGGCCCGGTGCTGCAAGCCCTGCTGCCCATGAGCAGCGAACGCCTGTCGCTGACGCTGATGCTGTTTGGCTTGTCGGGCGTGGCCGGCACGCTGCTGGGCGGCGTGGCCAATGACCGCCTGGGGCCGCAGCTGACCTTGCTGCTGCAACTCATGGTCATGGCCTACACCATGCTGCTGCTGCCACTGACCGGCGGCAACTGGACCCTCATGGTGCTGGTGCTGATGGTGTGGGGAACAGCAGGCTTTGGCATGATGGCCCCGCAGCAGTCGCGCCTGGCCGCGCTGGCGCCGTCGCAGGCGCCCATGCTGCTGTCGCTGAACAGCTCCATGCTCTATTTGGGCACGGCTGGTGGCGCGGCACTTGGCGGGGCGGTGGTGTCGCAGTTGGGCTTTGCGCGGCTGTCGTGGGTGGGCGCAGGTCTTGTCATGCTGGGGCTGTGTGTGCTCATCAAAGATTTCGGTCGGCACGAAGCCGCGCCGGGCCCTGCTGCGGCTTGAAGGCCCTGAATTGCGCGGTCTTTGCCGGGCACGAAAAGCCGTGCACCCGACCGCATCACTTAGAATGCTCTCCAGCGCCGTGGCTTCCAGTCATCGCGGCGCGGTCGATTCCGACAATCTGACCCCTCCCTCGCGCCTACCCGACTGGTGCACCCGCAATGGGTGACAGCAGGCTGCGAACCACGGCCCTAAGGGCCCCATTCCATGCTTTTTACTGACCTCGGCCTGGCCGAGCCGCTGCTGCGCGCTGTGCGCGAACACGGCTATGAAACCCCCACGCCCATCCAGATCCAGGCCATTCCTGCGGTCTTGAACGGCGGCGATCTATTGGCCGGCGCGCAAACCGGCACCGGCAAAACCGCTGGCTTTGTGCTGCCCATGCTTCAACGCCTGATGGCCAACCCCAGCAAGCGCGACGCGCGCGGCCGTGTTGCGGTGCGTTGCCTCATCCTCACGCCCACGCGCGAACTCGCTGCGCAAGTCGAAGAAAGTGTGCGCACCTACGGCAAACATGTGCCGCTGACCAGCATGGTGATGTTTGGCGGTGTCGGCATGCAGCCGCAGATCGACCGCCTGCGCAAAGGCGTCGACATCCTGGTGGCCACCCCAGGCCGCCTGCTCGACCACCATCAGCAGCGCACGCTGGACCTCAGCCACGTGGAAATTTTCGTGCTCGACGAAGCCGACCGCATGCTGGACATGGGCTTCATCCACGACATCAAAAAGGTGTTGGCGGTGCTGCCCGCCAAGAAGCAAAGCCTGCTGTTCTCGGCCACCTTCAGCGACGAGATCAAGACCTTGGCCGACAAGCTCTTGAACCAGCCCGCGCTGATTGAAGTGGCGCGGCGCAACCAAACCGCCGAGACCATCGCGCAAAAAATTCACCCCGTGGGTCGCGAGCGCAAGAAGGAACTGCTGGCCCACCTCATCAAGTCGGGCGACTGGCACCAGGTGCTGGTCTTCACGCGCATGAAACACGGCGCGAACCGTCTCACCGACTATCTGAACGACCAGCGCATCAGCGCCATGGCCATCCACGGCAACAAGAGCCAGACGGCACGCACCAAAGCGCTGGCTGACTTCAAGAACGGCGAGCTGCAAGTGCTGGTGGCCACCGACATTGCGGCGCGTGGCATCGACATCGACCAGTTGCCGCACGTCGTCAACTTCGAAATGCCCAACGTGCCCGAAGACTACGTGCACCGCATCGGCCGCACGGGCCGCGCTGGATCGACAGGCGAAGCGATTTCGCTGGTTTGCCTGGACGAGGATGTGTTCGTCAAGGACATCGAGCGCCTCATCAAGCGCAGCATTCCACGCGAAACCGTGCCCGGCTTTGAGCCGCCGATGGGCGAAAAAGCCGAACCCATCGTGCTGGGCCGCATGACCATTGGCGTGGGCGGCACACAGCGCCATGGTGGTGGTGGTCGGCCTGGTGGCGGTGGCGGTGGGCGTGGCGCTGACCGTGGGGGTTCAGGCCGCCCCGGCGCTGGCCGGCCGGGCAACCCTGGCGCGCGGCCCGGCGGCGCACCGCGCGGCCCGGGCGGCAGGCCTGCGACCAGCCGCAGCGGCCCACCCAAGCGTTGAGGCACAGGCGCTAAGTTCCATGATTCGCGGCAGCGCTGCGGATCATGGAACACCTCTACATTAGGGCACCAGCTGGCGCATGTCGGCCCACGCCCGTCCATGCCGGCCACTGGACTTGAGTGCGGCGCTGGACTAACATGGGCGCCGTGTCCAAATCCGGATCAAGCCCATGAATGCGGTGCTCAAACCCGACAGCGCCCAGGTGGCCTCGCCACCGCCCAGCGCAGACCAGATGTCCGCCGCCGGCCTGCGCGCCTTTGCGCGCATCGCTGCGGGCTGGGGCCTGACGGTGGAAGAGCAGCTGCTGCTGCTGGGCCAACCTCCACGTTCCACCTTCTTTGCCTGGCGCAAACAGCCTGAAAAAGCGGCGCTTCCACGCGACACGCTGGAGCGCCTGTCCAACATCCTGGGCATCTACAAAAGCCTGCAAATCCTGCTGCCCGACGCGGCCGCCGCTGACGCCTGGGTGCGCCAGCCCAACACGGCACAGCCCTTTGCCGGCGGCTCGGCGCTGGCGCGCATGCTGGCCGGCAATGTGAGTGACCTCAACGGCGTGCGGCGTTACCTGGACGGTGTGCGCGGCGGGGGCTGGTCCTGAGCTTGGCGCAGGCGGGGCCGGCGGCCTTGGCCTGCACCGGCCCCGCACTGCGCCGTGTGCGCTGGCCCCAGGCCTGCCGCATCGTGCCCACACGCCATCCCAGCGTGAACCTGTTCGACCGTGTCGCCGACGCCGCTGACTTTGACGCCCTGTACGCGCTGGAAGCCATGAGCAACGAACGCGCTCGCGACGAACTCGGTCAGGTCGAGCACGTGCCGCGGGACCAGCGCATCTACGGCCCCGGCAGTGGCCCCATCATGGCCGCCTTCACCCACATCAACCTGTTAGGCAGCCGCTTTTCGGCCGGCCACTTCGGGGTTTTCTACGCCGCCCGTGAAAGGGCCACAGCGGTGGCAGAAACACGCCATCACCACGCACGCTTTCTGGCTGCCACGTCGCAGGGCCCCATGCACTTGCCCATGCGCCTGTACGCGGTGGCTGTCGACGCCAAGCTGCATGACCTGTGCCCCGCCGGCAGCGTGGACGCTGCGGTCTACGACCCTGACGACTACACCGTGTCGCAAGCGCTGGGCGCACGGCTGTGTCGCGGTGGCTCGGCCGGTGTCGTCTACCGCAGCGTGCGCCACGCCAAGGGCCAGTGTGTGGGCCTTTTCAAGCCGCGCGGCGCCAGCCGCTGCTTGCACGCGGCCTACTTGCTGTACGCGTGGGACGGCCAGCACTTCACCGATGTCTACGAAAAGACCGCGTGAATACCGGCCATCGATTTGACCGACTGGATGCGCTGCGCGCATTGGCCATGCTGTGGATGGCGGCCTTTCACTTCGGCTTTGACCTCAACCACTTGGGCCTGCTGGACCCGCAGCACAACTTCCACCGCGACTTGCTGTGGACGGCGCAACGCACCTGCATCCTCAGCCTGTTTTTGTTCTGCGCCGGCCTGGGCCAGACGGTGGCCTTGCAAGCCGCTCAGGCTTGGTCGCGCTTTTGGAAGCGCTGGGCCCAGGTGGCTTTGTGCGCGCTGCTCGTCAGTGCCGGTTCGGCCGTGATGTTCCCCCGAAGCTGGATCTTTTTTGGCGTGCTGCACGGCATGGCCGTGATGCTGATCTTGTGCCGCCTGGCCAGCCCCTTGGGCGCTTGGTTGTGGCCCCTGGGCGCACTGGTGCTGGCGCTGCCGCGCCTGGTGCAAAGCACGGTGTTTGATGACCCCGCCTTGAGCTGGATAGGCCTGGTCACGCACAAGCCCATCACCGAGGACTATGTACCCGTGCTGCCTTGGTTGGGGGTCATGTTGTGGGGACTGGCTGCCGGGCAGTGGCTGCTGCAACATCGGCGCCAGTGGCTCACCGCTGCGCTGCCGGCTTGGCTGGCGTGGATGGCCGTGTTGGGCGCTTGGCCGCTGAGCTTTTACATGCTGCACCAACCGGTATTTATCGGCGCGCTCCAGGGCGGGCGCCTGCTGGGCTGGTGGTAAATCGCGCGCGCAACCAAAGGCTACGATTCAGCCCATGAGCACCAAGGTCCTGTTCGGCTTTCACGCCGTCACCGTGCGGCTGAAAACCGCACCCGAATCCATCACCGAGATCCACGTTGACAGCACAAGGCGCGACGCGCGCATGCGCCAGTTTGTGCAGCGTGCGCAAGACGCTGGCGCCAAGCTGGTGGACAGCGACGGGGCGCGACTGGCCAGCCTGGCTGGCACGCCGCGCCACCAGGGCGTGGTGGCGCGGGTGTCGGCGCTGGCGCTGCGCCATTCGCTGGACGACGTGCTGGACGAAGTTGATGGCGCGCCGCTGGTGTTGGTGCTGGACGGCGTGACTGACCCGCACAACCTGGGCGCTTGTTTGCGCGTGGCCGATGGTGCTGGCGCGCATGCGGTGCTGGCACCCAAGGACCACGCCGTGGGCCTCAACGCCACGGTGTCCAAGGTGGCCAGTGGCGCGGCCGAGACCGTGCCCTATCTGATGGTCACCAACCTGGCGCGCACGCTGGGTGAGTTGAAAGAGCGCGACATCCGCGTCATCGGCACCAGCGAAGACGCTGAACTCACGCTGTTCGATGTCGACCTGACTGGCCCAGTGGCCTTGGTGCTGGGCGCCGAAGGGCCGGGCATGCGCCAACTCACGAAGAAGAGTTGCGATGAGCTGGTGCGCATCCCCATGCAAGGCGCCGTGGAAAGCCTCAACGTCAGCGTGGCGGCCGGGGTGTGTTTGTTCGAAGCCTTGCGTCAGCGGCGCAAGGGCTTCATCAAGGCGTCAGCCACGGCGTCGGTGTAGGCGGCATAACTCTGCAAGTCGTTGTGCCCGGCACCGGCCACCAGCACGCGCTGCGCGCTGGGTTTGATGGCCAGCAAGGCCAGGCTGTGTGACGGTGCAATCAGCGTGTCTTGCTCGCCGTGCACCAGCAGCACTGCGCCGCGCAATTGGGGCAGCGCCAGGTCGGTGCGCAGCGGGTAACGCAGCACGCCAGCGGGCACCCAGGGATAGTGCTGCTGCGCCAGGCTGAGCATGCTGGTGTAGGGCGACACCAGCAGCGTCAGGTCGGGCTGTTCTTCGGTCGCCAGCTGCGCCGCCAGCCCAGTGCCCAAGGACCTGCCTAGAAAGACGCGGCGCTGCCGCGCATAGCGCGGCTCCAAAGTGCGCCAGGCCGCGCGCACGTCGGCCATCAATTGCGCCTGGCTGCTGATGTGGCCACTGCTCTTGCCGTAGCCACGGTAGTCCAGCATGAACAGGTCCAGGTTGGCGCGGCGGTAGAAGTCGGCGTTGACAAACCAGTTCTGCAAATTGCCGCCGTTGCCGTGCAGGAAAAAGACCACGCCGTCAGGCTTAGGCAGGCGCAGGTGCAGGGCGCTCAGGCGTGCGCCGTCGACGTCGATCCAGATCTCAAACACGTCAGGGCCAAAGTCGAAGCGGTGATCGGCGGGCAGTGTCTGCGGCTGAAACAGCAGCGCTTCTTGTTTCCACCACAGCAAGGCCAGCACGGTGACGTAAAGGCCCAGCACAAGGCCAGCGCCTTGCAGCGTGCGGCGTATCCAGACGGTTTGCAGCCAGCGCTTCATGGGCAAGCTACGCCGAAGTCGCGCACACGGATGCAAGGCCGCACGTTCAGACCCAGCCCAGGGCACCGGCCAGCGCACCAGCCGCAATCGCCCACACGGGGCTGAGCGAGGTGCGCAGCATCAGCAGCAGCGCCCCTGCAGCCAGCAGCGGCGCCTGCCACTGCAAGCCGGCGGGTTGCAGCAAGATCCAGCCCGTGGCCAGCAGCAGGCCAATCGTCAATGGCGCCAGGCCGGCGGTGAAGGCGCGCACGGCGCGCGACTGGCGGTGTTTGTCGCCCCAGCGCGAAGCCGCCAAGGCCAAGGTGGCCGATGGCAGCAGCGTGCCGGCCATGGTGGCCAGCACACCGGCCAGGCCACCGACGCTGAAGCCGATGACGGCCACAAACTGCACGTTGGGCCCGGGTGCGGCCTGGCCCAGCGCGATGCAAGTGCTGAACTGCGCGTCGCTCAACCAATGCTGCTGGCCGACGACAAAACGCTGCATGTCGGGCACTGTGGTGATGGCACCGCCCACGGCCAACAGCGACAGCATCATGAAGTGCAGGAACAGCTGCAGCCAGTCTGCCGGGCCCAGCGCCAGCGGCCCCAGCAGCAAGGTGTGCAGTGTGTTCATGGTGCGCTGCGCCGCCAGGCCCAGGCCACGGCCAGCGTGCCCAGCACCAAGATCACTGCCGCCAGCGGCAGGCGCAGCGCTCCTACCAAGATGGCCGTTAGCACGACCAGGCCCAGCGTGGCCGGCAGGCCCATCACATTGCGGCGCAAGCCCGGCGCCAGCTTGAAGGCCGTGCTCAGCACCAGGCCCGACGCGGCGATGCCCATGCCACGCAAGGCGCCCGCCACTTGGGGCACATCGCTCAGGCTTTGTGCGACAGCACTCAACACCAGCACCAGCAGCGTGGGCGCCAACAGCAAACCCGACATGGCCGCCAGGCCGCCGCGCCAGCCGAAATAGCGGTCGCCCAGGATCAGACCCAGGTTGACGATGTTGGGCCCGGGCAGCACCTGTGACAGCGACAGCAGTTCCACAAACTGCTCACGCGGCAGCCACTTCAGGCGGTCGACCAGTTCACGCTGAGCCACTGGCAGCACGCCGCCAAAGCCTTGCAGCGCCATGCGCTGAAAGGCCCAGAACAGCACCTTGGGTGATGCAGGGCCGGCTCGCGCCGTGATCTCAGGCATGCACCACCTGTTGCCGCATGCGCCAGGCCAGGCCGGCGCTGAGCGCCAACGCGGCCAGCATCAATGCCAAGGCCGCGACATGCAGCGAAGCCAATCCGCTGCTGCTGCTGCTGATGAGGGCCCCGCCAATTCCCGCGCCCAGGCCCTGGCCCACGTAAATGGCCGAGGTGTTGAGGGCCAGCAGGGCCGGCGCCAGCATCGGCGCACTGCCCGACAGGCGCGCCTGCTGCGCCGAATTGGACGAGAACACGCCCAGGCCCCAAGGGATGAGCACCAGCGCCATCAGCGCTACGCTGCTGGCCCAGGGCCAGGCCAGCATGGCCAGCGCCATCAGCACCAGGCCGGTGTTGACACAGCGTGTGGCACCCAGGCGCGTGATCGAGCGCGTGAGCAAGATGCTGCCCAGCAGCGCAAAGGCGCCGAACCACAGAAACAGAAAACCCACAGCTTCCGGGCTGGCGCCCAGCACACGCCGGTAGTAGGGCGCGAAGTAGGTGAAGAGCACAAACTGGCCTGCGCCGCTGCACACCGTGACCAGCACCAGGCCCATCAGCAGCGGGTGGCGCAACACGGTGAACCAGCCACTCAGGGGCAAAGGCGCTGGCCGCACGCCAGACGGCACGGCGCGCCACACCGCCGCCGCGCCCAGCAAGCTGAGCAGCGAGACCAGGCCAAAGGCCCAGCGCCAGCCAAAGCTTTCGGCGATCCAGGCGTGCAGCGGCATGCCCACCACCGAGCTGATGGACCAGCCCAGAAAGATGAAGGTCATGGCGCGGCCACGCTCGGCCGCTGGCGCCATCACATTCATTGCCGCAGCGGCTTGTGGCGTGAAGACGGCCGCGCCCAGCATGGTCAGCGCACGCACCGGCCACAGCGTGGCATAGCTGGGCATCAGCGCACACAGGGCGTGGCCAGCGGCATACCAGAGCAAGGACAAGGTGAGCAGGCGGCGGCGGTCGCTGTCACCCCACAACAGGGCCAGCAGCGGCGCGCCCAGCGCCATGGCAATGGCCGCCACGGTCACTAGCTGGCCGCCGAGTGCTACCGACACGTGCAGCGAGGCCACCAGGTCGTTGAGCGAGCCAGCCGCCACCATGACGCCGCAGCCAATGGCAAAGTTGCCGGCCAGCATGGCGCGGCTGGCGCGCTGGAGCTGTGCGGGCGTGGCCTCAGTGTTCAAACTTCAACGCAGAACTTTCAAGGCCTGCGGGTTGACGATGTTGGTGGGTGTTTTGTGGATGAAGTTGACGACATTTTCAAACGCCGCGCCAAAGTACAGCTCGTAGCTGTCTTGCTCGACATAACCAATGTGTGGTGTGCACACGGCGTTTTCCAGGCGCAGCAGCGGGTGGCCTTGCAGGATGGGTTCACTTTCGAACACGTCCACCGCCGCCATGCCCGGGCGGCCACGGTTGAGTGCGGCGACGAGCGCGTTTTCTTCGATCAGCTCGGCGCGCGAGGTGTTGACCAACAAGGCCGTGGGCTTCATGCGAGACAGCGCGTCCAGGCGCACGATGCCGTGGGTTTCTTCGTCCAGGCGCAGGTGCAGCGACAGCACGTCGGCGGTGTCGAAGAAGGTCTCGCAGCTGTCGGCACTTTGATAGCCGTCGGCGCGTGCGCGCTCCATCGACGTGGCGCTGCCCCAGACCATCACCTGCATGCCAAAGGCACGGCCATAGCCGGCCACCAGGCGGCCAATCTTGCCGTAGCCCCAGACACCCAGCGTCTTGCCACGCAGCACCATGCCAAGGCCGAAGTTGCTGGGCATGGACGCCGCTTTCAAGCCACTTTGTTGCCAGACGCCGTGTTTGAGGTTGCCTATGTACTGCGGCAGCCGTCGCATGCTGGCCATGATCAAAGCCCAGGTCAACTCGGCCGCCGCCACTGGCGAGCCCACCCCTTCGGCCACCGCAATGCCCTGGCGCGTGGCGGCCTCCAGGTCGATGTGCGCTCCCACGCGCCCGGTTTGCGCAATGAGTTTGAGTCGCGGCAGTTTTTCCAGCAAGGCGCGCGGGAACTGCGTGCGTTCGCGGATCAGCACCAGCACTTCGGCGTCGCGCAGGCGCACCGCCAACTGGCCAATGCCTTTGACGGTGTTGGTGAACACCTTGGCGTGATAAGGCTCAAGCAGCGCAGCGCATTTGAGCTTGCGCACGGCATCTTGATAGTCGTCGAGGATGATGATGTTCATGGGGCGCGGGGGACGTTGGCGGCAAGGTGCAGGTCACCCCTGGCGTGCGGTCATTCTGCCCTGTCCTGCACGCTGGCCCGCTCAGGGATAGCATGCGCGCCTTCCTTCAACAGCCCCTTCCAGGAGACCCCATGAGCCTTTCCATGTACACCGCCAGCACACCGGTTTTTGTGCGCACCCTGACCAACATGCTGAGCTGGCTGGACAAGGCGCAGGCCCATGCAGAAGCGCGCAAGTTCGACACCGCCAACTACCTGGGCCTGCGCCTGGCGCCCGACATGCTGCCCTTCACGCGGCAGATTCAAATCGTCACCGATGGTGTCAAGGGTTGCATGGCGCGCCTGGCCGGCCAGGAAGTGCCGAAATGGGACGACACCGAAACCACGCTGGACGAATTGCGCGCGCGCATTCGGCGCACGCTGGACTACGTGCAGTCTTTCAGTGCGGCGCACATTGATGGCACCGAGGCCAAAGAAATCCTGCTGCCCACACGCCAGGGCGACCCCTTGCGCATGACGGGTGAGGGCTACCTGAAGCACTTTGTGCTGCCCAACTTCTTCTTCCACGCCACCACGACTTACGCGCTGCTGCGCCATGCGGGTGTGGAACTGGGCAAGCGCGACTTTTTGGGCGCGCCCTGAGCCTCGAGCCCGCCTCGAGCCCGCTTCGAGCCCGTCTTGAGCCCGTCTTGAACTAGCGCGGCGCGGCCTTGGCGCCGCGCGTGCGCGTGCTTGGCTTGCCCGCTTTTCCAGCTGGCTTGCCGGGCGCAGATTTGGCCGCAGAGTGCTTGCGCGCAGGCGCCGCAGCCAACATCACCACCACGGGCTGGCCGGGCTTGAAGCGCGCGTCGGCGCTGGTGTTGTTCCACTGCGCGACTTGGGCTGCGCTGAGCTTGTAGCGCTTGGCCACGGCGGCCACGCTGTCGCCGCCTTTGCCGGCCTTGAAGTTGACGCGCCGCAGAGGCCGGCCCTCGGGCGCCAGCACCATGGTGGCATGTTCGGCCAGATGCCCGGCCACATCGGCAGTGGCTTTGGCGCTGCGTGGCACCAAGAGTGTGGAACCGGCCTTGACCAGCATGCGCTCGGGGATGTGATTGACCTCACGCAGTTGCGCTTCGCTCATGCCGGCTTGTTTGGCCGCATCGGCGGGCTTGAGCGTGCGCGGCACGGTCCAGGCCGTCCAGCTGGCCAGGGGGCCTTGCACCAGCGGCAGTTCGCGCTCAAAGCGCAGCGCGTTGTCGTAGGGCAGCAGCACTTGCGGCACACCGGCAGCCAGGATCACCGGCTTGTTCATTTGCGGGTTGAGCGACTGGAAGTCTTCCAGCGTCATGCCGGCCAGCCGCGCGGCCAGGGCCACGTCGATGTCTTTCTTGATGGCCACGCCTTGGAAGTAGGCATGGTTGTCCAGTGGCGGCAGCGCCAAGCCCATACGGTCGGGGGCGACGACGATGTTTTTCATGGCCTGCAACTTGGGCACGTAGTCGCGCGTCTCAAGGGGCATGCTCAGGCTGCTGTAGTCGGCGGCCAAGCCCTTGCGTTTGTTGCTGGCCAGCGCGCGCGCCACATTGCCTTGGCCCCAGTTGTAGGCCGCCAGCGCCAGGTGCCAGTCGTTGAACATGCCGTACAGGCGCTGCAAATAGTCGAGTGCCGCGCGCGTCGAAGCCAGCACGTCACGGCGGTCATCACGAAAGATGTTTTGGCGCAGCTCAAAGTCTTTGCCCGTGGCCGGCATGAACTGCCACATGCCCGAGGCGCGCACGCGCGACTGGGCTTGCGGATTGAAAGCACTTTCAATGAAGGGCAACAGCGCCAGCTCTGAGGGCATGTTGCGCTTTTCCAGCTCTTCAACGATGTGGAAAAGATAGCGTCCGCCGCGCGTGACCATGCGCTGCACATAGTCGGGCTGGCGCGCGTAGTACTGCTCCCACTTGAGCACGCGGTCGCCGTCAAGATCGGGCATGGCCCAGGTGGAGCGGATGCGGTTCCACAGCAG
>JANNEX010000537.1:0-2582 GCA_031379155.1 Rubrivivax sp. | reverse complement strand
CAGGAACTTCAGCGTGAGGGCGTTTTGCGCCGCCTCCAGCAGCGCGGGCGGTGAGGACAGTGCGGCGTCACCCGGCGACACCTGGCGCCAGAAGCGGGCCACCCCCACGCCCAAGGCCAGCAGGGCAAAAGCGAAGATGGGTGCAAAAAGGCTAACCATCAAACCGTGCGGGAAGATGGCGTAGAAACTGCCCGGGGCCTGAGCTGAGGGCGGCGCGCCCCACAGGCTGCCTTGACTCAGCGCTGCCAGCATCAAAAACAGCGCCAGGCCCGCACTCAGCGCCAACGACAGCGTCAAGCCATTGCGTTGGTACAGGCGGCCCAGCGCGCTTGGCCAGGCAAAGTCGGCATAGGTCTGTGCGCGCACCGTGGCCAAGGTACGCGGCACGTTGACCGCAAATTCGTGCGGCGCCGCGTACTGGCAGGCGTGCAGGCAGGCGCCGCAGTTGTGACACAGGTTGGCCAAGTAGTGGATGTCGGCCTGCGCAAATTCCAGTCGCCGTGCCATCGCTGGGAAGACGGCGCAATAGCCTTCGCAGTAACGGCAGGCGTTGCAGATGTGCAGTTGCCGGGAGGCTTCACTTTCAGCCTCGCTTTCGCCCGGTGTCAGCAGGCTGGCCTGGCGCACCAAGGCATCAAGCGCCAGCATGGGCGTCTGCCTTTTGCCGGGCATACGCTGCGGCAGATGCGCCCGCCACACGCCCAAACACCGTGCCTATGCTCATGCCCACGCCAGCGGTGTAGCCCTGGCCCAGCACATTGCCGGCCATCATCTCGCCGGCCGCAAACAAGTTGGCGCTGGGCTTACCTTCAAAGTGAACGGCAGCGCTTTGATCGACCTTCACGCCCAGGTAAGTGAAGGTCACGCCGGGCTTGAGCGTGTAGCCAAAGTAGGGCGCTGTGTCGATGGGCCGCGCCCAGTGCGTCTTGGCCGGCAGCAGGCCCTGGGTGTGGCAGTCGTCCAGCACCGCGTGGTCAAAGCTGCCGACGCGGCAGGCGGCATTGAAGCGCTGCACGGTTTCTTGCAGTGCGCCAGGTGGCAGGCCCAACTGCCGCGCCAGCGCATCCAGCGTATCGGCGCGCTCACCACGAAACACCGGCGGCATGAAGCGGCCCACGGCTTTGGCGTCGATGATGCAGTGGCCCAACTGACCCGGCTGCTGCGCCACCAGGCGGCCCCAGATGGCGTAGCGCTTGGGCCAGAAGTCTTCGCCTTCGTCGTAAAAGCGCTGGCCTTGCTGGTTGACCATGATGCCCAGCGACACGGCGTCCACGCGCGTGGTGATGCCGCCGTCGTAGAGCGGCGCGCGTGCGTCCACCGCCACCATGTGTGCGGCGCGTTCATCGGCCACCGCGTCGGCGCCTTGCGCCAGCAAGTCCTTGAGCAACACGCCCTGGTTGAAGCGCGTGCCGCGGATGGCGAAGTTGTCGGCCGGCCATTCGCCGGCATCGTTGCGGCCCCAGGCCTGGCGCAGCCATTCCAGGTTGGACTCGAAGCCGCCGCAGGCCACCACACAAGCGTGCGCGGCGATGCGTTCACCGGCTGTGTGCGCGGCCACGAAGCGGCTGCCTTGCAACTCGATGCGCTGCACGGGTGTGTCGTAGCGCACCTGCACACCCAAGGCTTGCGCGCTGCGGAAGTAGGCGTTGACCAGCGCCTTGCCGCCACCCATGAAAAAAGCATTCGTGCGGCTGAGGTGCAGGGTGCCGCTCAGCGAAGGCTGGAAGAAGACGCCGTGGCGCTGCATCCAGTTGCGGCAGACGGCGGTTTGCCGGATCACAAGGCGGGCCAGCGCTTCGCTGGTTTTGCCACCCGTCACCTTGAGCAGGTCTTGCCAGAATTCTTCTTCAGGATAGGCCTCGGTCAGCACGTCTTGCGGTGCACCGTGCATGCAGCGTATGTTGCGCGTGTGCACGCTGTTGCCACCGCGCCATTCGCGTGGTGCGGCTTCCAGCAGCAGCACCGACGCACCGGCTTCGCGTGCCGTGATGGCCGCGCACAGCGCGGCGTTGCCACCGCCTATGACCAGCAAGTCCAGCATCGTCAGCGCACTGCCAAGTCACGCAGACCGGCATGGGCCAGCCAGGCGCCGGCCATCGGCAGCGCAAGCCGCTGCGGTAAAGCTGTCATGCCCCGTCTCCGTGTCTCAGAGGTGTTTGGCCTGCACTGTAGCGGCTGGGCCAGGCCAGGCCATTGGCTGGCGCCCAATTCTTGCGGCATCATGGGCACCCGCCAGGCTTGGGCAGTGCCTGGACATCCGCCCTGTTTGAACGTTAGGTAAGACGCCGCATGGCCAAGAAGACTCCCAGCCCGTCGTGGATGGACAAAGAACTGAAGCGGCGTGAAGCGGGCGACAAGGGCGGCCGTGCGGTGCCGTCCAGCATGCTCAGCAACCCCGACCCCGGTGAAGAGCCCCTGGGTCTGGCCGGTTTGTGGGACAGCCTGGAAAAAGCCAATGAAGCGCTGCCGGCCCCGCTCAAGCTGCACCGCGAGCCGGGCAAGCTGGACAACGTGATGATCAACCCGCAGCGCATCCGCGTCTGGCTGGTGGCCGCCAACGGCGCCGCCATAGGCCAGGCCGA
>JANNEX010000813.1:0-5298 GCA_031379155.1 Rubrivivax sp. | reverse complement strand
GGCGCCCCGTGTTATGCGGGTGCGCTTGAGCCCAGCACCAACGAGCAGGCGCGAATGGCGCGCCGCAACTCAACCTCCCGCCGCACCGCACTCAGGTTGCTCAGCCTCACCGCCACACCGTCGTGCAGCCGCACGGCGGCGTGGTGCAGCACCTCGACGACATGGTGGCGCTCAACAGGCTGCTGCACCGCGTGAGCTGCACCACACTCAACGACGCGCCGGTACTGGTCGAAGACAGCAGCGCCCGCAGGCCGCCCGGCCAAGGCCTCGACCAAACTTTCGCCGATCAGGCTGTGCAGGTCGCCGCGCCTGCTGTCGCGTCCGCTGTCGCGTGTGCTGCCGCGAAGCCAGCGCATCGCCAGCAGGCTGGCATAGTCCCATTCGAAGTCCACGATGCAGCCGGCTTCGCGCACCGCGTGTAGGACCATGAATCCTGGCCGCGCCAGCGCTTGCGCAGCGCGCAGGCGCTCTTTCAGATGCCTGAGATCCATGCGCGTTTCTTGAACGTGCGCATCCAAGGGTGGCCCGAAGAACACCGACGAGGCTTCAAACGCGTTGCGCCCCAGGCGCTGCAAAGTGGATACGAACATGCTGCCCCCTTTCAACGCCACCAAACATGGCAGCGGGGTACACGATAAAAGCCCGCTTAGCGCAGCGTCGGTACGCTTGCGCACAGTAGCGTGGTAAGCAAATGCATCTGCGTCTGCATCTTCATCTGCATCCGCGCCCGCATAGCCAGGGCCTAGGACAGCTCCTACACCGCTGCGTGCGCTGTCCGACAGACACCGCAGCACTCGGCGCCTAGCATCAAGATACTGCACTGCCGCTCCTTGCCTGCCACGCACCGCTGGGCTGGGGCAGCCCGTGTCAACCCATTTCTCCGTTCGGCCACGCGGCCGGGCGGGCGGAGCCCGTCATCGCCACGCATGCCAACCCCGCCCCCAACTGGAGCACCTCCACGTACAGCAACAGCGCCGATACCTCGCCCATGGAGTTGTCAGCGCTGGGTGAACACATGGACCATTGCAAAGGCACACAGGGACGCCTGTTCACCTTGCACTGCGTCGCCGAAACGCTGAACCGGTTTTTGTCATCGCGCCTGGTGACGACGCTGGTCGTCGCGGCTTTGCTGATCGGCGCCGTTTCGCTGGCGCTGTAAGCCATGACGGCATCCGGCCTGTTGCGCCTGATGCCGGCGTCGCCGGCCCTGCGCGACATGCTCGACGGCGCGCGCGGCCCGGTCGCGCCGCCCATACGCGCTGAAATCTTTGGCCTGCAGCGTTTTGCGCAGCATGGCCGCAGCCTGGGCGAAACGCACCGCGCCGAGCTGGCGCAGGCGCAGGCCGCCACCTTCTTTCCGCGTCTGCGCAGCAACATCCGAGTGTTGCGTGAAGCGCACCGCTACATCGGCGTGCAGGCCAGCACGGGCTACGACATCAGCCCGGCAGCCGAATGGTTGCTGGACAACTTCCATCTCATCGAGGCCCAGCTCAAAGAGATTCACGAAGGCCTGCCGCGCAGCTATTTCCGCAGCCTGCCTAGGCTCATTGACGAGCCGCTGGCCGGCCTGCCGCGCATCTACGGCGTGGCCTGGGCCTTCGTGGCCCACACCGACGGCGCCTTCGATGAAGCGCTGTTGATGCGCTACCTCAGCGCTTACCAAGAAACGCGCGAACTCAAGCTGGCCGAGATGTGGGCGCTGCCCACGACGCTGCGCGTGGTGATGATTGAAAACCTGCGCCGCCTGGCCGAACGGGTGGCCACCAACAAGGCCGCGCGCGAAGTTGCCAACCTGTGCTGCGACCGCCTTGACACCTGCACCGTAGCGTCACTGAGCGAGGTGCATGCGCTGCTTGAGCAGCGCGGCGTCGGCCGCGTCTTCCTGACCCAGCTGGCGCAACGCCTGCAAGACAGCCGCACCGCCGGCGACGGTAGCGACCGCGCCGATTTGCACAGCTGGCTGCGCGCGGCGCTGCCCGACCCGGCTGCCATGCTGGCGCAGCAGATCGCTGACCAGGCGGCCGACAACCTGAGCGTGAGCAATGCGCTGACCTCGCTGCGCGCCATCGGCGACGCCGGCTGGCCTGACATCGTGTCCCGCACCAGCGCCTTGATGCGATTGATGCTGACCTCGCCGCTGTTTGAGGCCGAACACGCACTCACCCGCGACCAGACACTGCACGGCATTGAACGACTGGCCAAAAAAAGTGGCCGCAGCGAAGGCGCGGTGGCGCAGACCCTGCTGGACCTGATGCACAGCGCCGATGACGCGGCCGCCGTGGCCAGCCACTGGCTGGGTGGCGCGGGCCGGCCGGCGCTGGCCCAGGCCCTGGGCCTTGACGAAAGCCTGGCACGCACCTGGCGCGCGCTGGCGCAGCGCCTGGCCCTGCCCAGCTACCTGGGCCTGCTGCTGCTGGGCACGCTGGGCCTTGTGGCCTGGATGCTGGTGCGCCATGCGGCCGGGCTGGCCCAAACGCCAGCGCTCTGGGTCAGCGCGCTGGGCGCGCTGCTGATGGTCTGGCCGGCTTCAGAAGCGCTGGTCGCTGTCATCAACCGGCTGATCAGCGAATCGGCACGGCCACAAGCCCTGCCACGCCTGGCGCTGGCTGGCGGCATTCCGCCCGAGCACCGCGTCATGGTGGTCGTGCCGGCGATGTTGACCAGCCCGGCTTCGACCCAGGGCCTGGTGCACCGGCTGCAACTGCACTACCTGGCCAATCCTGAAAAGCAAGCCCAGTTTGCGTTGCTCAGCGACTGGGCCGATGCCGACACCGCGCAGGCGCCGGGTGACGACACCTTGCTGGCGCAGGCCGTGCAACAGATTGCCGCACTCAACGCCACCTACCCCAGCGACGATGGCACGCCGCGCTTCATCGTCCTGCACCGCGAGCGCCGCTTCAACGACACCGAACAACGCTGGATAGGCTGGGAGCGCAAGCGCGGCAAGCTCGAGCAACTGGTGGCCGTGCTGGCGCAAGGCGCGCGGGCCGAGTTCCTCGATCTCGGCGCGGCCTCGTGCATCGCGCCTGGCACACGCTACATCCTCACACTGGACAGCGACACGCAGTTGCCGCCGGGTACTTTGCGTGAGCTGGTGGGCGTGGCCGCGCACCCGCACAACCAGCCTGAGCTGGACGCCAGCGGCCGCCACGTGCGGCGCGGCTACGGCATCTTGCAGCCGCGCATCGTCACGCCGCTGCCGGCGCCGCGCGACTTCACGCTGTACCACTGGCTGTTTGCCGGCCAATGCGGCATCGACCCCTACAGCGCCGCCAGCTCCGAGGTCTACCAAGACCTGTTCGGTGCTGGCAGCTTCACCGGCAAAGGCTTGCTCAACGTGCATGCCATGCACGCCGTGCTGGCCGGCCATTTGCCCGAAGGCCTGGTGCTGAGCCACGACCTGGTGGAGGGTGCGATGGCGCGCTGCGCTGCCGTCACCGACATCACGGTGATTGAAGACGCGCCCTTCCACGCCGACGTGGCGCTGTGGCGTGTGCACCGCTGGACCCGCGGCGACTGGCAGTTGCTGCCCATCCTGTTGCGGCCGCGGCGCTACCCCTTGCGTGCCATCGACCGCTGGAAGATGTTGGACAACCTGCGCCGCTCTGTGGTCGCGCCTATGTCGCTGGCCTTGTTGGTGTGGGCCCTGGTGACCACCTTCATCTCGCCCACGGCGGCCCTGCTGCTGGTGCTGGCGGCCTATTCGGCCGGGCCACTGATGGGCGCGGTGGCGGGCTTTTCGCCCAGCCGCGACGACCTGGCCAAGCGCCACTTCTACCACCAGGCGGCGGCCGATCTGGGCCGCGTGCTGTGGGCCGGCTTGTGGCAGTTGGGCCAGCTGCTGCAACAGGCGTTGATGGCGGTGGACGCCATCGTGCGTGCCCTGTTTCGCATGCTCATCAGCCGCCGCCACCTGTTGCAGTGGACCACCGCCGCCGCGGTGCAGGCCTCCGTGAAGACCGAGTTCAGCGCCTTGCTGCGCCGCCACGGCAGCCTGCCGCTGGTGGCCGGCGTGCTGCTGCTGGGCATGCTCGCTGCAGGCACACCCGAGCCGCTGCTGGCCAGCGTGCTGTGCGCCCTGTGGGCCGCATCGCCGCTGTGGACCTGGTGGGTCAGCCGGCCGCAACCACCGCCCAAAGATGCCACCCTGGCGCCAGTCGACCAGGCCTACTTGCAGGGCATTGCACGCGACACCTGGCGCTTCTTTGAGCGCTGTGTCGGGCCCGACGATCAACACCTGCCGCCCGACAACCTGCAAACGCTGCCGCACGAGGCGCTGGCGCACCGCACCTCGCCCACCAACATCGGCCTGTACCTGCTCAGCGCGGCCTGCGCCAAGGCTTTCGGCTGGATCAGCACCGAAGAGCTGTTGACTCGCCTCGAAGCCACGCTGGCCACGCTGGCCAAGCTGCAACGTCACCGCGGCCACTTCCTCAACTGGTACGACACCCAAAGCGGCGCGCCACTGCTACCGATGTATGTGTCCACGGTAGACAGCGGCAACCTCACCGGGCATCTGCTGGCGGTGGCCCAGGCCTGCCAAGAACTGGCACGCGCGCCACAAGACTTGGCCACCCTGCGACGCCTGAACGACGTGGCGGGCCGCTGCGAACATATCGCCTGGGCGGCCGACTTCAGCTTCCTCTACCACCGCACGCGGCACCTGTTTCACATCGGCTACCGCGTGGCTGAACAGGAACTGGATGCAGGCTTTTACGACTTGCTGGCTTCCGAGTCACGCCTGACCAGCCTGTTGGCCATCGCCAAAGGCGACGTGCCGGTCAGCCACTGGGCATCGCTGGGGCGGCCGTTCTATGCCGTGGGCCAACGCGCCGGCCTGCGCTCGTGGTCGGGTTCGATGTTCGAGTACCTGATGCCCACGCTGATGCTTGACGAGCCGCATGGCAGCGTGCTGCGCGACGCCTGCCAGGCGGCGCTGCGCGAGCAAATCAGCTATGCCCAGGCCCATGGCGTGCCCTGGGGCATATCTGAATCGGCCTACGCCGGGCGCGACCACACGCTGGCCTACCAGTACGCGCCGCAAGGCGTGCCGCGCTTGGCGCTGCGCCGCACACCGCCCGATGAGTTGGTGATAGCGCCCTATGCCAGCGCGCTGGCGGCGCAGATCGCGGCGCACAGCGCCTGCGTCAACTTCGCGGCACTCCAGGCGCTGCACGCGCGCGGCGACCTCGGCTTCATCGAGGCGCTGGACTTCACGCCCTCGCGGCAGACCGACAGCGGGGTGTCCACGCCCGTGGGCACCTTCATGTCGCACCACCAGGGCATGACCATCGTGGC
>JANNEX010000812.1:0-3996 GCA_031379155.1 Rubrivivax sp. | reverse complement strand
TTGAGAGTTCAGAAACGCAGATCGTCTGCGACGACGACGGCCGCATTGAAAAGATCGTTCCACGCACGCGCACCGAAGCGCACCGGCTGATCGAAGAAGCCATGCTGGCGGCCAACGTCTGCGCGGCCGACTACATCGCGGCAGCCGAGCACCCTTGCCTGTACCGAGTGCACGAAGGCCCCACGCCTGAAAAGCGCCTGGCCCTGCAAAACCAGCTCAAGGCGCTGGGCGTGGGTGTGCACCTCAGTGACGACCCCACACCGGCCGAGATGGCCGCCATCGCCAAAGCCACGGCCGAGCGGCCGGATGCGCTGCAGATTCATACCCTGCTGCTGCGATCCATGCAGCAGGCCGTCTACACGGCCAGCAACAACGGCCACTTCGGCCTGGCTTACGCGGCCTACACGCACTTCACCAGCCCCATCCGGCGCTACCCCGACTTGCTGGTGCACCGTGTCATCAAGGCCATTTTGGCTTCGCGCCGCTATCACCTGGTGGCCAGCGACAAAACGCGCAAGCCCGAGATGCGCAAGGGCGGCAAGACGCAACGTGTGGTCAAGCCGCTGTCGCAAGAGATGACGCTGTGGGAAGCGGCCGGTGGCCACTGCAGCGCCAACGAACGCCGCGCCGACGAAGCCTCGCGCGACGTCGAAGCCTGGCTCAAGTGCCGCTATATGCGCGAGCGTTTGGGCGAAGAGTTTTCGGGCACCGTCACCGCAGTCGCCGGCTTCGGTTTGTTCGTGACGCTGGATGCGCTCTACGTTGAAGGCTTGGTGCACATCACCGAACTCGGCGGCGAGTACTACCGCTTTGATGAAGCGCGGCTGGAGTTGCGCGGCGAGCGCAGCGGCATTCGCTACGGCGTGGGTACAAGGGTGCGCGTGCAGGTCAGCCGGGTGGACCTGGACGGGCGCAAGATTGATTTCCGTGTCGTGCGTGAAGGCGAGACAGAACGCTTGCTGGCCAAGGGCGGCGAGCGTGTGCGCAACGGCGCTGCGCAGCCAGGTGCAGTGGCCGAGTTGGCCTCGGTGCAGGACGCTGACCGCATTGCCAAGGCCGCCACGCGCGCCCACAAAGCGGCGACAAAAGGCGGCGGCAAGGTGGATGCCGCCAGGCGTTCACGCAAGCCCGCGCCACAAAGGCCGTCGCCCAAGCCACGCTCGCGGCGCTGAGGTTTTTAGCTCGCGTGCAGCAGCGCTTCGATGAGCGCTGCGGCGCGCAGCGGCCGACCAGGATGGTCTTGCGCAAACAAGTCCGCCGCGTGGCCATGCGACCAGGCGGCGGCACTGGCCACGGTTTGCGCCGCAGCGTCGGGCTGCTGCGCCCACAAGCCTGCGGCCCAACCAGCCAGCACATCGCCAGTGCCGGCGGTGGCCAGCGCGGCGTTGCCACTGCTGTTCACAATGGGCGTTAGGCCCGGTGCGGCAATGATGCTGCCCGAGCCTTTGAGCAATACCGTGGCGGCGAAGCGCTTGGCCAGCTCGCAGGCGGCGGCCAGGCGATCGCTCTGAACTGCGGCCGCCGAATGACCGAGCAATCGCGCAGCCTCTAACGGGTGTGGGGTCAGCAAGGTGGGCAGCGACTTGTTGGCGCGGCTGCGCAGCAAATGGGCCAGCGCACTGTCGGCGGCGATGGCATTGAGCGCATCAGCATCCAGCACCAAGCGTTGCGCATGCGACAGCAAAGCGGGCAGGGCGGCGGCCACCGCGTCACCGCCACCGCAGCCGCAGACCACGGTGCAACGCGCCAAAACCGCAGGCGGCTCAAGCCACCATTGCGCGCGCATCATCAGCTCAGGCCGCTGCGGCGGCGGCATGCCTGGGCCGTGCTCCAAGAGGCTGCAATAGACACGCCCGGCCCCTGCGGCCAGGGCCGCGCTGGCGGCCAGCCAGGCGGCACCTGTCATGCCAGGTGCGCCGCCAATGACGGCCACGTCGCCGTGGCTGCCTTTGTGGCTGGCGTGGGCCCGGCTGGGCATCGAAGGCGCGCCGTTGAGCCAGGCGCTGGCGTCCTCGCTGGTCTGCCCCAAGTTGTCGAGCCAGACTTGCCCGGCATGGTCGCGCCCTTGGTGCGTGAAGCAGCCCACTTTGAGCGTTAGCAGCGACAGCGTGTGGTTGGCCGCCACAGCCTCGTCGCCCAGCACAGCGCCGGTGTCGGGGTGCAGGCCGCTGGGCATGTCGATGGCCAGCGTGGGCTGGCCACTGGCGTTGATGGTGGTGATGGCCTGCGCCAATTTGCCCGACGGCGCACGCGTGGCGCCCAGGCCCAGCAGCGCGTCGACGATGAAGTCAGTTTCGCTGCTGGGGTTGTTGGCCTGCTGCACGCGCATGCCCGCCGCCGTGGCACGCACAAGCGCCTGGGCGGCGTCAGTGGGCAGACGCGCTGCGTCGGCCACCAGGAGCACTTGCACCTGCTTGCCAAGCTGATGCAAATGGCGCGCCGCGACAAGGCCATCGCCGCCGTTGTTGCCAGGCCCGCACCACACTTGATAGCGCTGTGCGCAGGGCGCCAGAGCGACGGCCAAACGCGCAGTGGCCAGGCCGGCCAGCTCCATGAGGGCACCCGGGGGCGATGCGGCCAGGGCTTGCTGTTCCAGACCGCGTGTCGCTGCGCTGTTCAGCAGCGGCCAGGGGCCGTTGCTGGGCGTGACTCGCAAGGGCTGTCGCGCTACTCTCATCGTGGCATTGTGCTGCCGCTGTGGGCACCGCTTGAGCGCTATTTCAACGCAGGCGTTGCAAGCTCAGCCGTGAGATGTCGATAGGTGCCGCGCGCCCGCTGATGCGTTCGGCCAGCACACGCGCCGAACCACAAGCCAAAGCCCAGCCGCTGGAGCCGTGACCCAGGTTCAGCCACACGCCCGGTGCGCCGCTTTCACCCAGCACGGGCGGGCCGTCGGGCAGCATGGGGCGCGCGCCTTTCCAGTGCTGCGCGTCGCGTGTCACGGCGCTGCCCGGGAACCACTCGTCCAGTACGCGGTACAGGGTGCGCAAGGTGGCCAGATTCATGACGTCGGGCCGGCCGCCCAGTTCGGCGCTGCCTGCGACGCGGATGCGCCGCCCCAGGCGGCTGATGGCGACTTTGTAGCGCTCATCCATCAGCGCCGCCCGGGGGGCCATTGGCTCTTGGCCGTCAACGTGACGCACCGGCGCGGTCACCGAGTAGCCATAGACGGGGGCCAGCGGCAGTTTCAGGCCGACTTGACGCAGCAGCGCATTGGCCTGCACGCCCGCGCAGACCACCAGCGCGTCAAAGGCCTGTTCGCCCCCGCTGGCCGTGCGCAGTGTCGGCCGCGTACCGGCGCTGACGCTGAGCACATCAGTGTCAAAGCGATAGGTGGTGCCCAGGCGCTGCGCCTCGGCCTTGAGCAGGTGCGCAAACTGGCGGCAGTTGCCGACACCGTCTTGCGGCAGGTGGATGGCCGCGTGCAACTTGGCAGCAGGGTTGAGCGCGGGTTCGATCTGCCGGCAGCGTGTGGCGTTGGCCACCTCGTGCGCCACACCCAGTTCACGCAGCAGCGCCAAGCCGCGCTGCGCCGCTTTGAGTTCGCGTTCGGTGCGCATCAAGACCAGGTAGCCACTGGCCTGTTCGTAGTCCAGGCGCAGGTTGTGGGTCAGCTCAGTCAAACGATCGCGGCTCAAGCGGGCCAGGCTTTGCATGGCGCTGCGGTTGGCCAGGTGGACACGCGGCCGGCAGGCACTCCACCAGCGCCAGATCCAGGGCAACTGCGTCAGTACACCCAGGCCGCCGAAACCGCCCAGGCGCACGGGTGCGTCGCGGCTGAGCAGGTGGCTCAGCACTTTCCAGGGCATGCCCGGCGCCGCCCAGGGTGTGACGTAGCCTGGCGCAATGACGCCCGCATTGGCAAAACTCGTCTCGGCCGCCACGCTGGCGCGGCGCTCAAAGACCGTGACTTCATGGCCCAACGCGGCCAGCTCGTACGCGCTGGTGACGCCGACAATGCCGGCGCCGATGACGGCTACCTGCACCCGGGCGCTC
>JANNEX010000056.1:0-3855 GCA_031379155.1 Rubrivivax sp. | reverse complement strand
GTGGCGCACTACGCCGTGCTGGCGCAGCGCCACCAAGCGCCGCAACTGCGCCCGCCCTTTAATCGCAGCGCCAGGCTGGCCGCAGGCTTCACCGCACAAGAGATCGACGCCCTGGGAGCCTGAGATAGCGCCGTGACTTTGTGCACGGCGGCGGCGGTACACTCGCGCCCACTTAAATCTTCTCCGCCCAAGCCATGACGACTGTCTCAACCCGCCGCTTTCTTCAACTGGCCGGCCTCACTGCGGCCACCCTGCTCTTCGCCGCCTGCGGCAAGAAAGACGCACCGCCCGCACCCGCGCCCGTGGCTTCTGCTGCTGCAGCCGCACCTGCGCAGGCCAAGGTTTACGTGGTGGGCACCGACGCCGCCTACGCGCCCTTCGAAAGCCAGAACGAAAAGGGCGAAATCGTCGGCTTTGACGTTGAAGTGGTGCAAGCCGCTGCCAAGAAAGCCGGCGTCGAGATCAAGTTTGTCAACACACCCTGGGAAGGCATTTTCAACGCGCTGGGCCAGGGCGACCGCGACATGGTGGTGTCGGCAGTGACCATCACCGAAGAGCGCAAAGGCACGATGGATTTCAGCGACCCTTACTTCGACGCGCAGCAACTCATCGCCGTCAAACAAGGCAGCAAGATCGCCAAGTTTGCTGACCTGAAAAAGCTGAAGGTGGGCGTGCAGACCGGCACCACTGGCGACGAAGCCGTGAGCAAACTGCTGGGCAAAACCAGCACCGCCATCAAGCGCTTTGAGAGCACACCGCTGGCGCTGAAAGAGTTGGAAGCCGGCGGCGTGGACGCCGTGGTGGCTGACAACGGCGTCATCATCCACTACGTGGCCAACAACCCGGGTGGCAAGTTCAAGACCGTGGCCGACAAGGAATTTGTGCCCGAGCAGTACGGCATCGCCTTCAAAAAGGGCAACAGCGAGCTGCAAGGCAAGATGAACAAGGGCCTGGCCGAGATCAGGGCTGACGGCAGCTACGACGCCATCTTCACCAAGTACTTTGGCGCGCCGCCTTCCAAAGCAGCGGCAGCACCAGCAACGGCAGCCAGCAAGTAAGGCGCACAGGCCGTGGATCTTCGTTGGGAGATCCTGGCCGGCTACGGGCCGCTCTTTGTGAGCGGCTTTTTCATGACCATCCAGCTCACGCTGGTGGCCATAGGCGCAGGGCTGGTGCTGGGCGTGGGCTTTGGCCTCATCAGCACCTCGGCCGACGCGCCGCCACCACGCTCAGTCTTAGCCCGTGTGCTGCTCACGGGGGCGCGCTGGGTGACGGTGGCCTACGTCAGCTTCTTTCGTGGCACGCCGCTGTTTGTGCAGATCCTGCTGGTGCACTTTGCGCTGATGCCGGCACTCATACACCCTGACCATGGCTGGTTGTTGGCCGGTGAAAGTGCGCGCACTTTCCGCCAGGAACATGGGGCCTTCTTTTCGGGCAGCCTGGCGCTGAGCCTGAACGCCGGGGCCTACATCAGCGAGATCTTTCGCGCCGGCATACAAAGCATTCACCGTGGCCAGACCCAGGCCGCCTACAGCGTGGGCCTGAGCCACGCCCAGGCCATGCGTTATGTGGTGCTGCCGCAAGCGTTCTGGCGCATGGTGCCGGCGCTGGTGAATGAAGGCGTGACGCTGATCAAGGACTCGTCACTCGTCTCGGCCATCGGCCTGGCTGAACTGGCGCTGGCCGCGCGCACCGTGGCCGGCTCGTATTCGCGCTACTGGGAACCGTATCTGGCGATTTCTGCCATCTACCTGGTTCTGACTTTGCTGCTCTCAGTGCTGGCCAAGCGGCTGGAGGCGCCTGCCCACTTGCGTGGGCGCTGAAGTGAGCGCTGAAGTGGGCGCTCAAACCGCGCAACTGTTGCGCGGATGCCGCGCTCGGGCCAGAAAAGTGGCGCCAAAACAGGCCTGAAGGCGGGTTTGCCCAGGCTGACCCTTAGACTTCCGTGATCGACTGCGCAGCCTCAAGCGGCGCAGGCATCTCGTTCAACTCCCACAAGGAAATACATGAAGCGCACCCTCATCGTTGCCGCTATCGCGACGCTAGCCACCCTGGCCACCAGTGCCGCCATGGCGCAAAGCAGCGTCACGATTTACGGCCGTTTGAACCTGACGCTGGAGCGCGTGAACTCCAACGGCATCAAAACCAGCGAACTGAGGAACAACTCGTCGCGTCTGGGTTTCAAGGGTACCGAAGACCTGGGCGGCGGCTTGCGGGCTGGCTTCATCCTTGAACACGGCTTCAGCCCTGACACCGGCACGCCAGCAGCTTCGTTCTGGGGCCGCCAGGCCGAAGTTAACCTGAGCGGCGGTTTCGGTACCGTGCGCCTGGGCACCTTCACCAGCGAAGCCTACTTCGCCACGTCCGACTACATCGGCATGCACAACCATGAGACGGGCGACTCCAGCGATGCGCTGTACGCCTACATCGGCCGCAACACCAACAAGGTGGCTTACCGCACGCCCGAGTTCGTCAAGGGCCTGACGCTTGAAGGTGCTGTCAGCGCTGGCGAGGGCGTCAAGGACGCTGGCGTAACGCGCAACCGCACCACCGACTTCGCTGCCAACTACAGCCTGGGCGCCCTGCACCTGGGCCTGGGCTACGAAAAGAATGGCAGTGCCAAGCAAGCTGCCATCAGCGGCCTGTACGAAATGGGCTCATTCATCGTCGGCGCCATGATCCAGCGTGACACCAACGCCTATGGTTCGGGCACGCGCAGCAACTTCCGCCTGTCGGCCGCCTACATGATGGGCAGCAGCGAATTCCACGTCAACGTGGGCAAGGCTGGCGACTACAGCAAGCAAAGCCAGAGTGGCGCCAAGCAGTACACGCTGGGCTACAACTACAACCTGAGCAAGCGCACCAAGGTCTACGGTTATTACACCAAGGTCGACGCTGAGCGCTTCACCGGCTACGCGGCTGACTTCAGCTCCCTGGCTGTGGGCGTGCGCCACAACTTCTGATTGCGGCCTTCGGGCAGCTTCAGCATCAAGGGCCGGTCACATGACCGGCCTTTTTCGTGAGTCGGCCGGTCACACATGACCGGCCTTTTTCATGGTTCGGCCCGTCACATGGCCGGCCGGTGTCATTCACCCACGCGGATGGTGCGCCGCATGCAACTGCTTCAGGCGCTCGCGCGCCACATGCGTGTAAATCGTGGTCGTGCCAATGTCGGCATGGCCCAGCAGCATCTGCACCGCGCGCAGGTCCGCGCCATGGTTGAGCAGGTGGGTGGCAAAAGCGTGGCGCAGGGTGTGTGGTGACAGCGGATTGTGGATGCTGGCTAACACCGCATAACGTTTGATCAAGCGCCAGAACATCTGCCGTGACATGCCCGCGCCCAGGCGCGTGACGAACAGCGCGTCGCTGCTTTTGGGCCCCAGGATGGTGGCGCGCGCCTCGGCCAGGTAGCGCCGCAGCCATTCGTGCGCTTCGCCACCAAAGGGCACCAGGCGCTCACGCGCGCCTTTGCCCAGCACGCGCAGCACACCTTCTTCCAGGCTGAGGTGCACGGTGTTGGCCTGCACCAGTTCAGTCACGCGCAGGCCGCTGGCATACATCAACTCGATCATGGCGCGGTCGCGCAGACCCAGCGGCGTGCTGGCGTCAGGCGCGGCCAGCAAGGCCTCCACCTGCGCTTCCGACAGCGTCTTGGGCACACGCAGCGGCTGGCGCGCAGCCAGCAGGCGCAGCGTGGGATCACTGAGCACCCGGCGCTCGCGCAGTGCCCAGCGAAAGTAGCGCTTGAACACCGTCAAGCGCCGGTTGGCCGTGGTCGCGCGGGTCTGCGCGTGGCGCTGCGCCATGAAGGCCAGCAGGTCAGACTCGGCACTGCCATCCAGCGTCTTGGCTGCG
>JANNEX010000768.1:0-11375 GCA_031379155.1 Rubrivivax sp. | reverse complement strand
CGCCTGGCGGTGCTGGACATCGAACAAGCCGCGTCGCTGGACGCCGTCACCGGCTGCATGACCCACCTGGCCGAAGCCACGCTGGAATTGGCGCTGGCCCAAGCCCGGCAAGAAGCCGACGCGCGCCATGGCGCGCCGCTGGATGCACAAGGCCAACGCGTCGAGTTCTGGATCGTGGGCATGGGCAAGCTGGGCGCGCGTGAGCTCAACGTGTCCTCCGACATCGACCTCATCTACGTCTACGAAGAAGACGGGCAGACGCAGGGCGCTGCCGACGGCAGCCGCGCCACCAGTTTTCATGAATACTTTTCGGGGGTCGCCAAACGGCTTTACGCGCTGATAGGCGAGACCACCGACGACGGTTTTGTCTTTCGCGTCGACCTGGCGCTGCGCCCCAACGGCAACTCAGGCCCGCCCGTGGTGAGCCTGTCCATGCTCGAGCAATACCTGCAAGTGCAGGGCCGCGAATGGGAACGCTTTGCCTGGCTCAAAAGCCGCGTCGTGGCGCCGCGCGCGGCCGTCACCAGTGGCCGCGCGCTGGCCCTGCGCTCGCTGGTCACGCCCTTTGTTTACCGGCGCTATTTGGACTACGGCGTCTTTGAAGGCCTGCGCCAGTTGCACCGCAAGATTCGTGAAGAAGCGCAGCGCCGCGCTGCGGGCCGGCCCGAGCGCGCCAATGACGTGAAGCTGTCGCGCGGCGGCATACGCGAGATTGAATTCACCGTGCAGTTGATGCTGGTGGTGCGCGGTGGCCAGTTCCCGGAAATCCGCACGCGCAGCACCTTGCGCGGCTTGCAGCGCCTGATGCAGCAAGGCTTGATCGCGCCCGACACGGCCGCACAACTGGCCGCCGCCTACACCTTCTTGCGCCAGGTGGAGCACCGCATCCAGTACCTGGACGACCAGCAAACCCATCTGCTGCCGGGCAACGACGAAGACCTGCGCTGGATTGCGCTGAGCCTGGGGCTAACTTGCAAAGTGCAGGCCTGCGAATTGCTGGAAAAGTTGGGCGAGGTGCGCGAGCTGGTGGCCTCGGAATTCGACGGCCTGCTTAGCGAAGGTCAAAGCAGAAATGACGATCCGCGCAGCACACCTTGCCGTGGCTGCACCCCCGAGCCGCAGCCGGTGGACAGTGAAACGCTGCAGGGCAGCCTGCCCGCCGCGCTGGCCCAACGCCTGCGCGTCTGGGCCCAGCAGTCGCGTGTGCAAACGCTGCGCGACGACAGCCGCGCGCGCCTGGGCCGGCTCATGCAACGCACCGGCCAGGCCATGGCGGACGGCACTTGCAGCGAAAACGCGGCGTTGCGTTTTGTCGACTGGGTGGAGCCGCTGTTGCGCCGCGAGAGTTATCTGGCCTTGTTGGTGGAAAGGCCCGAGGTGCACCGCCGCTTGCTGCGCCTGCTGGGCATGGCGCGCTGGCCCATGCAGTACCTGATGCGCCACCCCGGTGTCATCGACGAACTCGCCGATGAACGGCTGCTGCACCAGCGCTTTGACGCCGCCGCTTTCGATGCTGAGATGGAACAGCGCCTGGCCGGCTGGCAGCGCAGCGGCGAAGACGACGAAGAGAAGCTGCTCGACACCCTGCGCCACGCCCACCACGCCGAGGTCTTTCGCACCCTGGTGCGTGACGTGGAAGGCCAGCTCAGCGTCGAGCAAGTGGCCGATGACTTGAGCGCGCTGGCCGACACGGTGCTGGCCATCACCCAGCGCTGGGCCTGGGCGCGCCACAAGCAGCGCCACCGTGAAGTGCCGGCCCTGGCCGTCATTGCCTACGGCAAGCTGGGTGGCAAAGAGCTGGGCTACGGCAGTGATCTGGACGTGGTGTTTCTCTACGACGACAGCGACGAAGAAGACAAGCAGCGCGAGCAAGAAATCTACGGCGCCTTTGTGCGCAAGCTCATCACCTGGCTGACGCTGCGCACAGGCGCCGGTGAGTTGTTCGACATCGACACGGCCCTGCGGCCCAACGGCAGTTCTGGCCTGCTCGTCACCTCCATCGACGCCTTTGAGCGCTACCAGGTGGGCCGCGGCAGCAACACCGCCTGGACTTGGGAACACCAGGCTTTGACGCGGGCACGATTTGCCGCCGGCCCGCCCAGCGCGCAAGCGCGTTTTGAGGCCACGCGCCGCACCGTGCTGACCGCCGCGCGTGACCACGCTGCGCTGCGCGAAGAGATACGCAGCATGCGCGAAAAGGTACGCCGGGCAAGGCCGGTGCCGGCGGGCCAGTTCGACGTCAAACACAGCCCTGGCGGCATGATGGATGTGGAGTTTGCGGTGCAGTACCTGGTGCTGGCGCACGGCGCGGATCACCCCGCGCTGCTGAACAACGCCGGCAACATTGCGCTGCTGCAACGCGCCGAACAAGCCGGCCTGCTGGCGCCCGGTGTGGGCGCCGCTGCGGCCGATGCCTACCGTGATTTGCGCCGCGCGCAGCACCAGGCGCGGCTGGACGAAAAGCCGACGCAGTTTGCACCTGCGCTGCTGCACGCCCAGGCCCAGGCGGTGCTGGCCTTGTGGCAAGCGGTGTTTGCTTGAAGGCGCCAGGCCAGGCCTGGCTGGCCCTCACGGCGCTGCTGATGCTTGGCGCCGTGGTGGCCTGGTGGTTGCCGGCCGCCTGGCTGGATTGGCAGCCCAGCTTGGCGCTGCATCAACCCTGGCGTGCGCTCACCAGTGCATGGGTGCACTGGAGCGAACAGCACCTGGGCAGCAACTTGCTCGCTGCCACTGTCGTGGGCGCCTACGGCTATGCCGCGCAAGTGCCGCGTGAGCAGGCGCTGGCCTGGGCGGTGGCCTGGCCGCTGACCCACTTTGCTTTGCTGCTGCGACCTGAGCTGGCGCACTACGGCGGCCTTTCGGGCGTGCTGCATGGCGGTGTGGCCATCGTTTGTTTGCACCTGCTGTGGTGTGGCCAGGGCAAACGGCGCTGGGTAGGCGTAGTTGTGGCGTTAGGTCTATTCGTCAAGCTGATCAGTGAAGAGCCCTGGGGCGCGGCGATGCAGCGCAGCCAAGGGTGGGACATTGCGGTGGTGCCGCTGGCCCATGCCAGTGGCGCTGTGGCCGGCTTATTGTGCGGTGCGCTGGCCTTGATGTTGACCTGGCGCGCATGAGTCCCACACGCAAAGACCGTCTGGACCTGCTGGCGCTGGCTGTGCTCTTGGCCTGCTGCACCGTCTGGGGCCTGAGCCAGGTGGCGGCCAAGCTGACGCTGGTGGAGGTGCCGCCGCTGCTGCAAGCAGGCGTGCGATCACTCGGCGCAGCCGTGCTGTTGCTGCTGTGGTCGCGCTGGCGTGGCTTGACGATGTGGGCCGCCGACGGCACGGGCCCCGCCGGCGCGCTGGCCGGCGTGCTGTTTGCGGTCGAGTTCGCCTGCATCTTTGTTGGCCTGCAATTCACCACCGCGTCACGCATGGTGGTGTTTTTGTACACGGCGCCTTTTGTGGTGGCGCTGGGCATGCCACTCATCGCGCGCAACGAACGTTTGTCGCTGCCCCAGGCGCTGGGGCTGGTGCTGGCTTTTGGCGGCGTGGCCTGGGCTTATGCCGAAGGTTTTTCACGCCCCGCGGCCGGCCCCATGCAGTGGCTGGGCGACGCGCTGGGCCTGGGCGGCGCGCTGCTGTGGGGCGTGACCACGCTGCTGGTGCGCGCCACGCCGCTGGCCAGCGCGCTGCCGGAGAAAACCTTGCTCTATCAGCTGCTGATTTCTGGCCTGGCACTGGTGGCCGCGTCAGCCTTCGCCCATGAAGCCTGGCCCGTGACGCTGGGCGCAAACGTGGCCTTGTTGATGCTGTTCCAGATCGGTGTGGTCACCTTCGCCAGCTACCTGGGCTGGTTCTGGCTGGTGCGCCACTATCCAGCCACGCAAGCCGCTGCCTTCACGCTGCTCACGCCCCTGCTGGGCTTGCTGGCGGGGGTGTGGCTGCTGCAAGACCCACTGACGCTGCGCCTGGTGGTGGCGCTGCTGGCCGTGTGTGTGGGCATTGCGCTGGTCAGCCTGGCGCCAGGACGTGCTTAGACACGCCTAGACTTGGGCTTTTAGCGAAGGAGACTTCCATGATCACGCTGTGCGGCATGAGCCTGTCCAACTACTACAACAAGGTCAAGATCGTGCTCATTGAAAAGGGCGTGCCATTCATTGAAGAGTTGCAACGCACACGCTCCACCGACGATGCCGTGCTGAACGCCACGCCGCTGGGCAAAATCCCCTTCGCCAGGATAGACGGCCAGACGCTGTGCGAAAGCCAGGTCATCGTCGACTACCTCGAAGTACGCTACCCGCAACCCGCGCTGCTGCCGGCCGACCCTTTGGCCGCTGCCAAGGTGCGCGAGCTGTGCACTTTCATGGAGCTCTACATCGAGCTCGTCGGCCGCGAGCTCTACGGCCAAGCCTTCTTCGGCGGCACCGCCAGCGCCGAAACGCAGGAACGCGTGCGCAAGACGCTAACGCGCAACCTGAGCGGCTTCAAACGCCTGGCCAAGTTTGCACCCTATGTCGCCGGTGACAGCTTCACGTTGGCCGATGCGTCAGCATTCGCCACGTTGCCCACGGTGGCCAATGCCTGCAAAGCGGTGCTGGGCGAAGACCTGGTGGCCGCTGCGGGCATAGCCTGGAAACCTTACATGAAGCTGCTGGGCGAACGTGTCTCGGTGCAGCGCGTCAATGCTGACCGCAAGCGCGACATGGAAGCCGCCGGCTAGCTGTAAGCAGCGGACCCCTGGATGGCCCCAGGGCTAGGCCGTACTCAACTCTGGGGAGATTCATGAAGCTGGCGACTGGCTTTGCTCGCGCTCGCGCGTTTGCTTTTGCCCCGGCTGCTGCCGCGCTGGCGGTTTGCGCCCTGCCGCTGCTGAGCCTGCCTGCGGCGGCCCAGCTCGACCCCAGCCGCGTTGTCGATGCCTTTGAAGGGGTCTTTGGCAAACAGGCGGGCTTTCGCCGCTCGGGCGCCAAGGGCGTTTGTGCGGTGGGTGAATTTGTTGGCAATGAGCAGGGCCGCGCGCTGTCGTCGGCTTCGGCTTTCAGCGGCAGGCCGGTGCCCGTGGTGGCGCGATTTTCAGTGGGCGGTGGCAACCCCAAGGCAGCGGACAACGCCAAGTCTGTGCGTGGACTGGCGCTCGCCTTTGATTTGCCTGCAGGCGAAGTCTGGCAACTGGCGCAAGCCGGCGACAACGTCAACAGCGCCGTGCTGCCACTGCCGGCCGAACGCGCCAAGGTCAGCGTGGGCACCTTGACGATTCGTCAGGTGGAGGCTGGTGCAGGTGGCGCTTGCGCCAACATAACCTTCAACCCGACCGCATTGCCCAAAGGCGTAGAGCCGTCAGCCGACCCCATCTTGGCGGCGCGCGCGGCGCCATATGCGGTGTCGCTGGGCCGGCGTTTGACAGAAGGCCGCTGAGGCGGGCACCCGCGCAAGGCACGGGGTTCAGGCTGCGCCTGGGGCAGGGTTCAGGCTGCGCCTGGGGCAGGCCTGGCTGCGGCTGCAGCGGCCGCCGCAGCAGCAGCAGCCGCGGCCACCGCAGCCGTCATTTCCTTACGAAAGCGGTTGAGCTCTTGCACGCTGGCAAAGCTGCGTTCCATCAGCAGCGACAGGTTGTGCAAGATGCGCTCGACGACCTTGCTTTCCCACACGGCATCGAACTGGATTTGTTTGTCCAGCCACTGCTCCAGCCATTCGGGGTTGGGCAGGCGGCTTTGGATGGTGTCGCGCGGGAAAAGGCCCACATTGACGTGCAGATTGGTCGGGTGCAGCGCCTGCGCGGTGCGCCGCGCGCTGGCCATGAGCACGCCGATCTTGGCGAAGGCCGCCCGCGCTTCGTCGCCAAACTTGACCATGGCGCGCTTCATGTAGCGC
Source organism: Rubrivivax sp. (assembly GCA_031379155.1). Taxonomy (GTDB): domain Bacteria; phylum Pseudomonadota; class Gammaproteobacteria; order Burkholderiales; family Burkholderiaceae_C; genus Rubrivivax. The sequence goes on along the minus strand of JANNEX010000768.1, from coordinate 5,523 downwards.
AAGTAGGCACCGCCGTGGCGGGCTTCGTCGCGCGCCAGGGTTTCGTAGATGGTCTTGATGACGGGTTCGCTGTGCCACTCTGCAGCCCGCCGGTACCAGTGGTTAAGGCGGATCTCGCCGCAGAAATGCATCATCAGCGTTTCCAGCGCCGGTGCCGGGTCGAACTCGAACCGCACCGCGTGCAGCTCTTCTTCGGTGGGCACCAGGTCGGGCCTGAAGCGGCGCAGGTACTCCATCAGCACCAGCGAGTGTTTTTGTTCCTCGAAGAACCACACGCTCATGAAAGCGCTGAAGTCGCTGTCTTCGCGGTTGTCACGCAAGAACATCTCGGTGGCCGGCAGCGCCGCCCACTCGGTGATGGCGTTCATCTTGATGGTCTGCGCCTGCTCTTCGGTGAGCCGCGTGGCATCAAAGCTCTGCCAGGGGATGTCGGAATCCATGTTCCAACGCACGGCTTCGAGCTGCTTGAAGAGTTCAGGGTAGAGCATGGCAAGTACGCATGGCAATGACGCATGGCAACGACCGGGAAGGTACCCCGATTCTAGGGACAGCTGAGCGGCCGTGGGTTGGCCGTGGGTTGGCTATGGGTGGATAGTGCTTTGGCAGCGCGTCGGGTCAAGCCCGGCTGCTCAGTCGTTGCAGCGCCGCCGGTATTTCAGTCAGTGTGGCAAAGGCCTGCACGCCGGCCACTGGGCGGCGGTGCAAAACCGGCGCACTGCCACCCGCCCAGAGCGCCACGCTGGGCGGCAGCTTGCCTCGCAGCTCGGCCAGCCCGTCGGCCACCTGGTTGGGGTTGGTGCAGCCGGTGAAGCTTAGCGCCACCACGTCGGCACGGTAGGCCTTGGCGGCCAGCACGATGTCCCACAGCGGCGTCTGCACACCCAGGGACAGGCAGCGGCAGCCTTCCATCGCCAACACGGCTTCGGCCATCAGCAGGCCCAGGCCGTGCGGCTCGCCGGGGAAAGTGGTGAGCAATACCGTGCGGTGGTGCGAATCGTTGGCGGGTGGCAAGGCAGCGATGGCGCCACGCAGCACGCTTTGCACCGTCTCGGTGTACAGATGCTCTTCGAAGACTTCCAACTGGCCGCGCATCCAGGCTTCGCCCACAGCCGCGTTCAGTGGGCTCACCACCTCGAGGACAAAGCGGCCCACACCGTAGCGTGACAGCAAGCGCATCAATTCTTGGCGTAGGCGTGCGGGGTCGTGGGCGCGGATAGTGTCGATATGGGCTTGCAGGTCGGCGTTGCCCAGCACGGCTTCATTGCCCCGCTGGGGTTGGTCGACGGTCTGGTCGGCAATGGCCTGCAATTGCGCCAGCGTCAAGGCCACGACCCGGCCGGGGCGGTGCCCTGCATCCAGCAGCCGCTTGACGATACGCAGCTTTTCCACCTCGGCCAGCGCGTAAGCCCGTTCGCCTATCGGGTCACGGTCCGGCGTAGGGAAGCCGTAACGCCGCTCCCACACGCGCAAGGTGTCCTTGCTCAGGCCGGTATCGCGCTCGACAGCGGCTATGGACAGCGTGATACGGGTGACGGGGGTCGGTTCATTCACGGCAGTGTCCTGGGTCGTGACGGCGGTAGAGCGACAAGAGCCAGATTCTGCGCTCAAATAGAACTGTCCAGGACAAAATGCCACGCGCCTCGGAAAATGGCTAAATTTCTGCCGCCGGCTTGCTTTTTGATCTGGACACAAGTGAGAGGCTGGCTTCAGAAGTGGGATACCCACAACACATTCATGGTCATGGGCGACAGGTCGTTCCGAGAACGTTTACCATCCGGTCGTAATATGACTGATCAGTATAAATCTTTACCAACACGGTCTTTTGCGCCGACGCGGCGCGCAGGTGCCTGGGCGGCCGCGCACTTGACTTTCTTTACCGAGCACTTGCTGCGACAGCGGAACTTTGGCCCCGCGCCGCCGTCTGAATCGGACCCGGCAATGCGCTGCGCCAACCGGGCAACACCGTTTTCTCTGTTGTGCGGACTGCCGGTTCTGCCGGCTGCAATCCTCGGGCGGTTCTCCTCCTCCTCCCTCCCTCCCTCCTTCGCCCAAGGGCGCCGCACAACAGTCTTTACACGCCGCCCCGGGCCAACTGCGGGGGCCCGCGCATGAAGCGCGTGGCCGTCGTCGGCTCGGGCATCGCCGGCCTGTCGGTGGCGCAAGGGCTCGCAGGTCAAGCACAGGTGACGCTGTTCGAAGCAGCCGCGCACTTTGGTGGCCATGCGCACACCGTGGACGTTAGGTTGCATGGCATCAGCCACGGTGTCGATACGGGCTTCCTGGTTTTCAACGAGCGCACGTACCCGCAGCTGATAGGCCTGTTTGCGAAACTGGGTGTGGCCACGGCGCCGTCGGAGATGTCGTTTTCGGTGCAGGCATCGGGGCTGGAATGGAGTGGCAGTTCACTCAACAGCGTATTCGCCCAGCGCAGCAACCTGCTGCGGCCGCGCTTCATGGGCATGCTGGCCGACTTGCTGCGCTTCAACCGCCTGGCCACGGCTCTGGCCACGGCCGGCGCTGATGCGCAACTCTCGGAACCCATTGCCGAGTTCTTGCAGCGCCACCGTTTTGGCGCCGCCTTTCGTGATGGCTACTTGCTGCCCATGATCGGCTGCATCTGGTCTTGCCCCACCGAGCAGATGCTGCGCTTCCCTATCGGCACGCTGGTCCGCTTTTGCCACAACCACGGCCTCATTCAAGTCACGCGGCGCCCGCAGTGGCACACCGTGCGCGGTGGCTCGCGCGAATACGTGCAGCGCATGCTGGCGCGCATCCCCGATGCCCGGCTGCACACACCGGTTCTGGGCGTGCGCCGTTTCAAAACCGGTGTGATGGTGGCCACGGCCAAAGGCGGTGAATGTTTTGACGACGTGGTCATGGCCTGCCACAGCGACCAGACCCTGGCTTTGCTGGACGACGCCAGCACCTCTGAGCGCGAGGTGCTGGGCGCCATCCGCTTCCACCCCAACCGCGCGCTGCTGCACACCGACACCGCCGTGCTGCCCCAACGCCGCCGCGCCTGGGCAGCCTGGAACTACGCGCGCGCCGCCAGCCTGGCGCAAGAGCAGTCGGCCGTGTGCTTGCACTACCTCATCAACAAGTTGCAGCCCCTGCCCTGGCAACAGCCGGTGCTGTTGTCGCTCAACCCCGACCCGGCACGCATGCCCGACCCACGCCAGGTGCTGGGCGACTACGACTACAGCCACCCGGTGTTTGACCAGGCCGCTGTGGCCGCGCAACAGCAACTGCCGCGTATCCAGGGCCAGGGCGGTGTGTGGTTTTGCGGCGCCTGGACGCGCTACGGATTCCACGAAGACGGCCTCATGTCGGGCCTGGTGGTGCTGGACGGCTTGCGCGCACGATGGCAACAAGAGCGCCCGCAAGAACCGCATCCACAAGCCCTGCGCGCAGCCGCATGAATGCCATGCCCGACACCCATCCGCACCGGCCGCAGTTGGGCCACGGCGTGGTGCGCCACCGCCGCTTGCGCCCGCGTGAACACGCCTTCCAGTACCCCACCTACTTCTTGATGCTGCCGCTGCGCTCCATGCGCCTGGGCCCCAGCGCCGGCCTGCCGCGCAACCGCTTTGGCCTGCTGAGTTTTTATGACCGCGACCATGGCGACGGCCGCGCCGACGCCCTGGCCTGGCTGGACGAACTGCTGGCCAGTGAGGGCATCACCGACGCCAGCGGCGAGGTCTGGCTGCACACCTATCCACGCGTGCTGGGCTATGCCTTCAAGCCCGTCAGCTTCTGGCACTGCCAGCGCGCGGACGGTTCGCTGGCGGCCATCGTGGCCGAGGTCAACAACACGTTTGGCGAACGCCACGCCTACTTGCTCAGCGGCCGCGCGCTGGCCTATGGCCGCGAGGTACAAGCGCAGAAGGTCTTCCACGTCTCGCCCTTTTGCGCCGTGCAGGGCCAGTACCGCTTTCGCTTCATGCACACCGCCACGCGCACCGTGGCGCGTGTCGACCACGACGACGAACAAGGCCCGCTCTTGCAGACCAGTGTCTCAGGCCATCTGCAGCCACTCACCGCGCAAGCCGTTCGCGCCGCCTTTTTTGGCATGCCGCTGATGACGCTGGGCGTGATTCTGCGCATTCACTGGCAAGCGCTGCGCTTGTGGCTCAAGCACGTGCCCTACTTTGGCAAGCCCACGCCGCCGCAGGCGCTGGTCTCGCGCTGACGTTGCGATGACGTTGCGATGACGTTGCGATGATGTCGCGCTGACTTCACGCTAACTTCTCAATTGATTGACCTTCTTTCTTTGCGCACCATGATGACCACGACCACCGCCGCCAACGCCACCGCCACCGCAGCCTTGCCCCCGGCCTCACCCGCCGCAGCCCGTGCCGTGTTTGCCCTGCTGCGCCAGTTGCGTGTGGGCACGCTGGACCTGCAATATCCCGACGGCAGCCAGATGCGCTTTGGCAGCGGCGAGCAGCCACGTGCCTCTCTGCGTTTGAACGACTGGCGCGTGTGCAGCGCCGTGCTCAAAAGCGGTGATATCGGCTTCGCCGAAAGCTGGATTGAAGGCGGCTGGAGCAGCCCCGACCTGGTGGCCTTGCTGAGCCTCTTCATTGCCAATCGCGAAGCCATCGACAAGGTGGTTTACGGCAGTTGGTGGGGACTGCTGCTGCACCGCGCGCGCCACCTGCTCAACCGCAATTCGCGCCGCGGCAGCAAGAAAAACATCCACGCCCACTACGACATCGGCAACTCGTTTTACCACCTCTGGCTGGACGAGACCATGAACTATTCCAGCGCGCTGTTTGCGGGCAACACGCAGCAAAGCATGGCGCAGGCCCAGCACGCCAAGGTGCGGCGCGCGCTGCAAGCCTGTGGCTTGCAGCCGGGTCAGCGCCTGCTGGAAATTGGCTGCGGCTGGGGCGCGCTGGCGCAAGCCGCCGCCACTGACTTTGGCGCCCAGGTCACCGGTGTCACGCTGTCCACCGAACAGCTGGCCTACGCCCAGGCGCGGCTGCAAAACGCCGGTGTGGCTGGCCAAGCCGAGTTGCGCTTGCAAGACTACCGCGACATCAACGACGGGCCCTTTGACGCCGTGGCCTCGATAGAAATGTTTGAAGCCGTCGGGCGCGAATACTGGCCCAGCTTTTTTGCCACGCTGCGCGCTCAGCTCAAGCCCGGTGGCCGCGCCTGCATTCAAAGCATCACCATCCGTGACGACCTCTTTGAGCGTTATGTGCGCGGCACCGACTTCATCCAGCAGTACATCTTTCCGGGTGGCTTGCTGCCCAGCAGCAGCGCCTTCACGGCAGCCGCTGCCCAGGCTGGGCTGGAGGTCATTGACGAATTTGCCTTTGGCGCCGACTACGCCGAAACGCTGCGCCGCTGGCGCGCGCAATTCCTCAGCCAGCTTGGGGCCCTGCGCCAACTGGGCTACGACCAGCGCTTCATGCGCATTTGGGAGTTCTACCTGGCCTATTGCGAAGCGGCTTTCGCCTGCGGCAACACCAACGTCGTGCAGTTCACGCTGCGCCACGCGGCCTGCAAGGCGGC
>JANNEX010000747.1:0-3645 GCA_031379155.1 Rubrivivax sp. | reverse complement strand
GTGATCACCGTGCGCCAGACATGCGCGCTGCGGTTGCGCTGGAAGACGGCCGAGATGTCGCCCAGCAGCCGGCCCGCATGGCCACGCTCGTCCATCAGGCGTGCGAACAAATCAAAAGCCGGCACTTCCGGGAGCGAGCTTTTGTCTTCGTCGATGGCCTGGCCCAACGACCCGCAATGCGCCATCACCACCGTCACGCCGCTGGCCAGCGCGTGGCGCACGTGCAGCGGGTTGCCCAGCTCATCTCGGCCCGCGCCGGGCGCGGCCTTTTCTTCGCCGCAATGCACGATGAGTGGGCGGCCGCTTAACGCCAATCGTTCGTAGAAAGCACGGCAACGGCGGTCACGCAGGTCGATGTTCATGGCGCTGGGCAGCCACTTCACGCCGCGTGCGCCCCCCGCCAGCGCATGGTCAAGCCGTGTCAGTGCATCTTGGCGGTAAGGGTGGATAGAGGCCACCCAATCAAAGCGTTGCGCATGCTGGGCAGCGATGTGCGCGGCGTAGGCGTCGGGCACATGAAACGTGGTCTGCTCGGGCCGCGGCTGGCCGGCATCGTCATGCGCTTGTTCAAACGCAAACAGCCACCAGCGCGCGCCACTCGGGAATTCGTTGGCCTGCGACAGCAGGCGCTGCACATAGGCTCGGTCAACCGACTCGGCGTCCGCCGGCACACAAGCCGCATTCATGATGCCCTTGCGGCGCAGCACTTCACCCGGGTGCCACCACTCGTGCATGCGCGGGTGCACGCTGCAACCGCTGCCGCTGTCGCCCGTGCCCAACAGGTGGGCGTGGGTGTCAACCAGTCGGTTCGTGGCCAGGCCTTGCAGGGCGGACAGCACCAGGTCGTGCTGCGCCAAATCGGGCGGCAGCGTGCCCCGGCAAGGGTTGCGCAAAGGCCCGGCGGCGTGCAGGCCCAGGCCGGTGAACAAGCCCGCGCCCATGGCGGCGCAGCAGCCCAGCAAGAGGTGGCGGCGGTTCATCATCGAACCCTAACGCACGACTTGAACGGCTTGTGACAGGCCGGAGCGCGGCAGCCAGTCAAACACCGAATCAACGGTCATGGTCTCGATGCGGTCGCTGAAGCGCTTTTCATTCGGGTGGTCGTCAAAGGCAATGTTGGCCGCCGTCAAACGCGCGCCCAGGCGTGTCAGCGGGTCTATGCGCAGCACGGTGGGCTCGTAGCCTTTGAAGCGCAGCCAGGCTTGCGCACGTTCGCGGTTGCTGACGCCCGGCTCTTGTGAGTAGGCCAGCGTTTCCATCGCCCACTGGTTGCTTTGCTGATAGGTCTGTGACCACGGGTAGGCCAGCATGCTGTAGGCCGCCGTGTGCAGCCACGCCACGGCCTGGTTGTTTTGCAGCAAGGTGTGCAGCTTGGCTTGCACGTCGGCCGTGGGCACGACAAAGGCGGCTTCGTAGTCGAACAAGTCGTCCATGAAAAACTCGCCCAGGCCTTGGCGGTAGATGTCGGCACGCGCGCTGCCACACTGGTTGAGCTTGTGCACGATGCGCCAACGCGCGCCGTCTTTGTAGGCCAGGCCCAGGTGGCTCCAGCGCAGGCGATACTTGCTCAAGTCCTGGCCGGCGCGGGCCAGCACCACGACTTGCGCGCCTGTGGCGTCCAAGGCCTTGGCGGTGCGCTCGGCCAGTTCCAATGATCGCTGCACGTTTGCGGCATCGGGCGGCCGCGTTTCGCAGCTGCGGCCTGCGTGGGCAGGGGCCATCACCGCCACCATCAACAGGGCGGCGGCGGCCGTCGCGCGCAAGGTCTTGATCATCGTGTCACCCGTTCGTTGTAGAGCAGCGCTTTGCCCACTTCGTTGGGGATGAAGGCGATGGCTTTGCCCGCCGCCGACAGCACCCAGCCAGCGCTGAATGCCGTGGTCACCACCGCCGCGCCCACCAGCACCGACACACCACCCACGACTTGCCCACTGAGCGTCAGGCTCATGCGCGCGCCGTCTGAAGCGCGTTCCAGCACCCACACCGTGCCTTCAGCCACGGCGCTGACCGCCACCACCGTGAACGCTGCGCCAGCGGATAGCAGGGCCACCGGCGCGGCCACCGACACGGCGATGGGCAACATCGACAAAGCGCTGGCTTCAGACAAGCCGTTGTGGGCTTGCGCTGTGCTGGCCAGGGCCAGCGAAACTGCAGCAGCAACAGCAACTACAAGGATTAATTTCTTCATCACGACTCTCTACTTCAGTTAAGAGTTATGCCGATTCATGGCGTTGACCACGGGCCACGGCCAAGGCCGCTTCATACGCGTCACGCAAAGTCTTGGCCAGCGTGAACACGGTGGAGATCAAGAACAGCCAGCTCACACCCAGAAACGCCTTGTAGGTGGGGTTGACTTCCATGCGCCACAGGCCCCAGGCGGTGAGCAACATGGCCAGTGCAAAACCGCCCCAGACCACGCCGCCCCACATGGGCGTGTCGACTTTGCGGCCTTCGTTGTCACGCACGTATTTGGCCAGCGCAAAGGCGGTGGACAAGGTGAAGAGGTAGCCCATGAACATGAAGGCGCGGTCCAGGTCCTGCCCCGGCAGCCAGGCCAGCCCAGTGCCTGCCAGCGTGCTGGCGGTGCCGAAGCTGACCCACACCTGGAGCTTCCAGGCCTTGGTGTCGTGGTGAACGGTTTGCATGGCAATGAGGGTTTTGTTAAACACGGCGCCATCTTCTGCGGTTTGGCAGCCGGTATCCATCACTCCCAGGGGCGTGGCGCGGCCCGGGACATTTGGTATCGTCTGCCGCTACTTCAGGAGAGCTGCATGAGCAGCACACAAGACCTCATCACCACACTCAAAGCCGAGCTGCGCCGCGCCGGCATCACCTACGCGCATCTGGCGCAAGAGTTGGGCATGGCCGAGAGCAGCATCAAGCGCGTGTTTGCCAAGGGCGACATGCCGCTGTCACGCATAGACGAAGTGCTGGCTGTCTTGAAGATGGACTTTTCTGAGCTGGCGCGTCTGGTGGCCCAGGCCAGCCCCGCGCAGCAAGAGATGACGCTGGAACAAGAACGCGCCGTGGTGCGCGACCCCAAGCTGCTGCTGACTGCCATCTGCGCGCTCAGCCAATGGACGCTGGAACACATCGTGGATGTCTACGCCATCAGCAAGCCTCAGGCCGTGGGCTGCTTGCTGGCGCTGGACAAGCTGGGATTCTTGGAACTGCGCGCCAACAACCGCTATCGCCTGAAGATCGACAAAACTTTCCGCTGGCGGCCAAACGGCCCCGTGATGCAGTTCTTTCGCCAGCACGCCGTGACTGATTACTTCAGCGGCGACTTTGGCGACGAAGGTGAACTCTTGATGCTGGTACACGGCCAGATCAGCCCCGCGCAAGCCACCTTGTTCAACGAACGCTTGCGCCGCCTGGCGCAAGACTTTGCGCACCAGCACCTGGCTGACCAGAAACTGCCACAAGCCGACCGCCGTGCCTACACGCTGGTGTTTGGCATGCGGTCTTGGCTGTTCGGCGCTTTCAGGCAGTTGCTGCGGGAGCCTGTGTGAAGGCCTGGCGCAGCGCTGCCGCGCACACGGCGACGGCCGTGTTGGCTTCGTCAATCAAGCGGCCCATGGTGATGAAGCCGTGCAACTGGCGCTGGAAGCACAAGTAGGTGGCGCGGTTGCCGGCCGCTGACAG
>JANNEX010000729.1:0-4817 GCA_031379155.1 Rubrivivax sp. | reverse complement strand
CGAGTTGCCACTGCGCCCGCTGCTGTGGCTGACCGCGCTGAGCCCCTGGCTGCAACGTGACGACCACCCTGATGACCCACAAGGTGGCGCCGTGTTTCGCGTCAGCATGCCAGCGTCCATCGAGAGCTTTGTGCGCTCGCGTTTTGAGGGCGCGCAGCGTATCGAGTTCTGCCACACCGACAGCCACGTGCTGGTGCGCCGGGGCTGGTCGGCCTTGGCCGAGGGCTGCGTGCCGACGGATGAGGACAGGGTTATCTCGCTGTACTGAAGCGCCAGCCTTCAGCGGGCGCGCCGGCGCCGAAAGCCCAGCGCCACACCACCCGCCAGCATCAGCGCCCAACTGCCAGGCTCAGGCACCGCAGCGGCCGTAAAGTTGGCGCCAGCCGCCGCGCTGTAGCTGAAGTTGCTGATGCTGTAGCCCTCAGCACGCGCGCTGAAGTTCACGCCACTGTAGGCCGCGTCACCCAAGGCTTGCAGGCCACCGCTGGCGTCTTGCGCCGACAAAAAGGTGTCGACATCAAAACCGCCGCTGGCCAAAAAAGCACTCGGGTCGGTGTTGCCCAGGAAGCGGAATTCCACCTGCATGGCCGACAGGTCGAGCGTGGCGCCGGACTTGAAGACCACCTGGTCGGTGAGGAAACCGCCCAGCCCGTCGGCCTGCACTTCCAGGATCAAACGGCTGCCCGCGCCGGCCGTGAAGTTGCCGTCGATGTTGAAGCGCCCGGGTGAACTGCCAGGGCTGAAGATGCCGTAGTTAACGATCTGGTTGGCGCGGATGGAGCCCAGCGTGCCACCCAGGAAACCGTTGCTGCCGATGACCACCGTGTCGGCATTCAGCATGGCGCCATTGAGCACCATGGTGGCGGTGCCGCCGTCACTGTCGCCAGTGGCGGTTTTGTTGCGGCCCACGCCCACCCAGCCGGCGTTGATGACCGAGGCTTCGGTGGCAATCACCGTGCCGTCGCTGCCCGCCAGCCGCCCCACATAGAAGTTGCCATCGCCCACATCAACGGTGCTGGCGCCCTTCAAGCGCAAGAAGCCGCTGCCGTCGCGGCCCACGGTGACCGCCGCCAGGCCGGGTGCGGCCACCACGTTGACACGTGAGGCCCCCGACAGCGTCAAGCTGCCTTCGCCCAGCGGACCCACCGAGGTGCCGCCCAGGTTCAAGGACGCACCCGCGCTGCCCAGGTTGTTCAGCGTCACGACGCTGCCGCCACTGAAGTCGGCCACGCCTATGCCGCCTGAGCGGCCGATGCTGAGAAAGGCGCCGCTGATTGAGCCGCCGGTCTGCTGGCCCGCGAAGTTCAAGCTGGCGTTGTCGACCTTGAGCACACCCACGCCACCCGAGCGGCCCACGTTCATGCCTATGCTGCTGACGCTGGCCTGGTCGGCCACCGTGAGCTGGCCGCTGCTTTGTGGGCCGTGGCCCACACCGATGTAGCCGTCGCTGCCGCTGAGCCGAATCTCCGAGCCCAAGCCGCTGACCAGCGCGATGCCTTTGCCGCCGTTGACGGTGTCGCTGCTGCCACCGATGTAGACACTGGTGCCGCGGCTGTCGGCCAGGGTCGACACGGCATTGCCTTCGAGCAGCAGCTTGCCACCGGCCGTGATGTTGAGTTGGCCAGAACCTTCACGGCCTATGCGAACCAGCGGGTTGAAGGCCTCGCCAGGCCCACCACCGGCCAGCACCGACGGCTGGGTGAGTTGCACGACCGAGCCCGCGCCGCGAATGTTCAGCGTGCCAGACGATGCCGCGCCACGGCCCACGCTGAGCTGCAAGGCAAAGTCGCCCTTGCCGGCAGCCACGAGTTCAATCCGTCCGCCATTGCTGACGGTGGCGGTGCCGGTGCCGTTGGTCCCGATGTCGAGCACCGAGTTTTGTTGGCTGCCTGACGCGGCGGCGGAAGCCGTGCCATCGGCGCGCAAGCGCGAACCGACACCGTCGATCAGCAGCTCCCCCAAGGAGCCGTCACGGCCCACCGCCGTGTACCAGGCGCCATTGACCTGCGCGCCTTGGGTTACCGACAACAGCGCGCTGCCCAGGCTACGGCCGACGTGCAGCACGGCCGCGTCACCGGTAAAGGTCAGCGCCGAATTGGCGCCACGCACCGACATGTCGCTGCGGCCACCGTTGCTCAGGTTGACGAAGTTGAAGACACCGCTGAGGCCTTCGATGCGCAGTTCACCACCGTCGCGAATGTCGATGTTGGACACCGAATAACGGTCCAATGCCACGGACACTCCGGCGGCCTGGGTGATGGTGGCGCCGGTGACACCGTCCCAGCCCTGGCCACCGGTCACACGCCACAGCGAACCTGTGCCGGCCACCGTCACGTTGTTGACGCTCTTCTCAAAACCCGTGCTGGCGTTGTCCCACTGGCGCGTGCCCACCTGGGCGCGGTCGGTGCGCAGCACGGCACCGGCCAACACATTCACGTTGGCCTGCACGGTGGCACCGGCCACGCCATAGACGTAGCCATTAAGCGCCTGCGTGGCCAGGCCAGGGTGGCCGATGAACAGCGCGTTGGCAATGTCCACGTTGCTGGCGCTGCCCGTGACCGTCAGCGTGGCGACATCGCCCGCCGCACCGCCGACAAAACTGTCGCAGTAGTGAAACTGCACCAGGCAGGCGGCGACCTGGGTGCTCTTGAGCAAAGCCCCGCCCGACACCGTGACCTGGCCCGTGCCAAAGTCACCGACGATGAGGCGCTGGGTTTGCGAGCCAGTGCCATTGCCCAACAATTCCAGCCGCGTGCTGGCACCCGTCAACGTGGCCACGCCGTTGCCCGTGCCACCCGTGCCAAAACTCAGCTTGGCCAACTGCATGAAAGAGCCTGCGTCCATCAGCAGCGAGCCGGCTGCAGCGTCGCCCACACGCACACTCACGGTGGGCAACTGGGTGTCACCCGGGCCCAGCATAGAGCCGCCACCGATGGCGCCCGTGGTGGTGATGACGGCCTGTGCTGGCAGGCTGGCCAGCAGGGCTGCTGCGACGGTCAGGACACTCGGGCGCTGGATATTGCGCCGACGCTGGGCAAGCTTCATAAGCAGACTCCCTGGTGATGAGGAGGGGGTGGACGCAACCAGCCCGGGCACTCTTGGTTGGCGACAAGCCTGGCGCAGCACAAGTGTCTAACTGTGACAAGGGGCCCGCATCCACACTTGTTGCTAGTCGGGCTGATCTTGGCCCGCAAAAGCCGGGAAATCCCGCCCCTCAACTGCGGGGCTGCACGGCGGCCATGCCGCTGTGACAGCAGCCTCAATCAGGCGCCGTGGTCTGCCTTGTGCGCCGCGCGCAACTTCTCGGTGGTGAAGCCCTGGCCATCCGGAGCCCAACCGGGTGGCATGCACAGATAGCCCAGCACCGCGCGCAAGCTGCGCGCGCTGGCCAGGTCACGCGCCAGGCTGATCCACTGCGCAAATTCCACCACCAGCGGGTTGTAGCTGGTCATGGGGTGCACCAACCCGTAGCGGCAGGGCAAGTCGTCACGCTCAGGTCTATAGGTGCCAAACAGGCGGTCAAAGACGAGCAGCACACCACCGTAGTTGGCGTCCAGGTACTCCAGGTTGGCGGCGTGGTGCACGCGGTGCGCTGACGGTGTGTTGAGCACGCCTTCCAGCCAGCCCAGCTTGGGTATCCAGGTGGCGTGCAGCCAAAACTGATACAGCAAGTTGAGCGTTAGTGCGGCCACCACCAGGCGCAGATCGAATCCTATCCAGACCAGGGGCAGCAGGAAGATGACGTTGCCTATGACCTTGCCAAAAGCACCGATGCGCAAAGAGGCTGCCAGGTTCAACTGGTTGGGCGAATGGTGCACGGCGTGGTTGCCCCAGAACCAGCGCACGCGGTGGCCGGCGCGGTGCAGCCAGTAGTAGAAAAATTCGAGCAGCAGAAAAAGCGCCAGCGCAGAAGGCACATCGTCGACGACGATGTGAGCCAGGCGGTGCTGCACAACCCACGAGATGAGCGGTGCTGCCAGCGTAAAGGGCACGGCGATGGTGACAAAGATGCGCAGCACATAGTCAAACATCGAGACACCAAAAGCGCGCCAGTCGTAGCCGCCAGAATCACGCTGCAAGCGGCTGAGCACCACCGCTTCCACCACCGAACACAGCAGCACGCCAGGTGCGGCAACGAAGAGCAGGAATTGTTCGATGGGGGTCATGATGGATTTCAGCTTTGAGACAGTCTATGTCCCCTGCCCCGCCTGCTGCAAGCGCCACATCTGCGCGTAGCGGCCGTCGTGCGCCAGCAGTTGGGCGTGCGGCCCACGCTCGACCACACGGCCGGCTTCCAGCACCACGATTTCATGCGCGTCCACCACCGTGCTCAGCCGGTGCGCGATGACCAGTGCGGTCTTGCCCTGCGACACCGCACGCAGTTCGGCCTGGATGGCGCGCTCGTTGGCGCTGTCCAGCGCCGAGGTCGCTTCGTCGAAAATCAGCACCGGCGGGTTCTTCAGCAGCGTGCGTGCGATCGCCACGCGCTGCTTTTCGCCACCCGAAAGTTTCAAGCCGCGCTCGCCGACCATCGTGTCGTAGCCCTTGGGCGTGGCCGAGATGAAATCGTGGATATGCGCCGCGCGCGCCGCGCCTTCGACCTCTGCGCGCGTGGCCCCGGGGCGGCCGTAGGCGATGTTGTATTCGACGGTATCGTTGAAGAGCACGGTGTCCTGCGGCACGATGCCGATGGCGTCGCGCAGGCTCTTCTGCGTCGCATCGCGGATGTCAGCGCCGTTGACATGGATCGCGCCACCGGTGGCGTCGTAGAAACGGTACAGCAAACGCGCGAGCGTCGACTTTCCGGACCCCGACTG
>JANNEX010000661.1:0-4367 GCA_031379155.1 Rubrivivax sp. | reverse complement strand
CGTCGACCGCGATGACCTGCGTGACGGTGGTGCGGCCCATTTTGTCGAATGCATTCGTCAGACGCGTGCGCTGTCACCGGCCACGCGCATAGAAGTGCTGGTGCCCGACTTTCGCGGCCGCCTGGACCGTGCGCTGGACATCTTGAAGACCGCGCCGCCCGATGTCATGAACCACAACCTGGAAACCACGCCGCGCCTGTACAAAGAAGCGCGGCCGGGTTCTGACTACGCCTTCAGCCTGAGCTTGTTGCAACGCTTCAAGCAAGCCGTGCCGGGTGTGCCCACCAAGAGCGGTGTCATGGTGGGCCTGGGTGAAACCGACGAAGAGATTTTGCAAGTCATGCGCGACATGCGCGCGCACGACATCGACATGCTCACCATCGGCCAATACCTGGCGCCCAGCAGCCACCACCTGCCGGTGCGGCGCTATGTGCACCCCGACACCTTCAAGATGTTCGAACGCGAAGCGGCGGCCATGGGTTTCAGTCACGCCGCCGTGGGCGCCATGGTGCGCAGCAGCTACCACGCCGACCAGCAGGCTCACGCGGCGGGTTTGCAAGGCGCGCTGGCCTGAGCCAGCGCCGCTCGCAACTCAATCCGCCAGCGGCAACTCGCGCCAGTTCAGTCGGCGCAGGCCCAGGCCGGCTGAGGGCCTGGTGTTGACGGCGCGGCTGATGCCACGGTCATTGCTGGCAATCAGCCGGCGTGTGCTGTTGACGCTGTAGTTCTTCAGCTCAATCACCACGTTGGCGTTCTCGGCGTAGGCCACCGTGGCGCCAGCGCTGTTGAGCAATTGGCTCTCACCCGTGCCGACGTCGACCGAGTAGATGCGGCTGGTGCCCGAAGGTGCACACACGTCCACCACCGGTTGCATGGCCACGAAGCTGACCGTGCCGTAGAAAGAACTCGAGTCGGTCAGCACACGCCAGCCACTGCTGGTGCTGCCTGCGCCCAGGTCCAGCCACCAGCCCATCTGGGTGTTGAAGTTGACGCTGACGGGTTGCGTCAGGTCGGTGTGCTGGGCCAGGTCAGTGCGCTGGATGGGGAAGGTGATGCCCGAAGGCAACGTGGAGGCAAACGCCGCGCCGTTGCCGTCAACGATGGCGTAAAAAGTCTGCGGCTGGGTGGTGGTGATGTCGGGCGTGTCCAGCAGCTTGCCGGTGCCCACAGTGACAAAGCGCCGGTTCAGCTTCGGGTGCACCAGCACCAAGGGGCGCGCCGTCACCGGCACGGCGTTGCCTGCGGCGTTGGTCAACTGCGCAAGGCGCACGGGTGCCGGATAGGCGCCGCTGGTGGCCGACACATCCAGCCGCCACAGGTTGCCCAGCAAGTCGCCGGCGTAGACGGCGTCTGCCGTGCCGTCGGTGCGGTCCAGCACAAAGCTTTGCACATGGGCCATGCCGGCCTGGCTGCCCGCGCTGCCCACACCAGTGCCAATCTTTTCCAGCAAGGCGCCGGTGCGTGGGTTGATGATGAAGAAGTAGCCCTGGCCGTCGGCGTTGTTGTAGCCCGAGCCAAAGATCAACACCCAGCCGTACTTGCGCGTCTTCACGGCGGTGGGTTCGCCGTAGGTGTAGCCCAAGTCGGCGTGGGTGAACTCCCACAGCACCTTGCCGGCCACCGCGCTTTCGCTGGTCATGGCGGCGGGGTTGGACACGTCGATGGCGAAGTAGCTCTTGCCCCCTTTGCCCAGGCTGCCCACCAGCAGGCTGCGCCAGTCGGTGCCACTGCCGCCGGGTGTGCGGCCAAAGTCCACGTCAAACACGGCGGGCGGGCCGTCGACCATGGCCTTGTGCGTGAAGTTGGGGTCGCCGCGCGACACCAGGCCATTGGTGGTGGGTGAACCTGTGGGCCCTTGGTAGAGGGCACTGGGCACGTAGGCAAAAATTTCCTTGCCGGCCGTGCTGCCACTGAGTGAGCCGTCGATGCCGTGCAGTACCCCCGCGTTGGTGCCCACGTAGAGCATGGTGGTGCGCGAAGCGTAGGTGGTCTTGAAGGTGCTGTAGCCGGGGTTGGCGGCGGAAGAATAGGGCGCTGCGGGCGGGCCTACAGGCTTGACCTTGGAGCCCACGATGTCGCCGACCGGGCCGGTGCGATCGCGGTAGATGCGGGCACTGCCCGAGACGTTGGAGCTTTCTTCGTGGGTGGGGTCGCCGCGCAAGTAGTTGAGGTAGTCCGAGGCATCGTTGCCGCTGCGGTAGACAGTGTCCAGCGCCGTTTGCTGGGCCGCCGACAGGCTGGCATAGCGAAACGTCACGCCCGTGCTGGTGCTGGGGTTCCAGGTCGCCATGCGGCGATTGGTGTTCCATCCTGTACCACTGAGTTGAGCCGTTAGCTTGGCAACAAAACTCCACTCTGGTGTCAGGCTGGGGTCACCCGTGGTGGCACTGAAGACCACCGTGCTGGCCGCCACTTCACCCGTCCAGCCGCCTGAGTCGTACTGCGCGCCATAACTGCCCGTGCCCGACAGCGCGGTTTGCGGCAGCGAGGTGGCGAAGGACGTGGTGTAGGCGTCCAGGTCGGCTGCGGCTTTGGCAAAGGCCCTCTTCAGGCCCAAGATCATGGCCGCCGGGTTGCTGGCCACAAAGTAGTTGTCGGGGCGCGCCTGGCTGCCCACGGTCTCGCCCGTGGTGGTCCACCAGGAATTGGGGATGTCGGTGGTGCGTGCGTAGGGGTCGAAGTTGTCGGGCACCTTGAAGCCGCCGTACTTGGCCGCCAGGTAGAACTGGTTGTTGGACTTGTAGGTCTGGTACTCCAGGATGTCCAGCCAATAGGTCTGGATGGTCTGCTTGCCCACCGTTTGTGGCACCGACGCGTTGTCGGGCCGGATGTCGCGTGTGTTCGAGTCGTAGGCCAGGCCGGCCATAAGCGCCGAGTTGTTGTTGCAACAACCGTTGTACGGGTAGGTGGTGCCCAGCGAGGCACCCAAGCCGTGCAGGGCCCCGACCTTGTTGGTGGCCACCACGGTGTCGACGGAAGTGTCGGCCACCACCGAGGCGGGCTTGGTGGGCTCGCTGCTGGTGGATGTGGTGGCGCCCGGCACGTTTTTGTCGGCGTGGGTGTTGACGTCGCCGATGCCCAGAATGAAGTTGCGCTGGCAGGAATACTGAATCGGGTCGTCCCAGGTGGTGATGACCGGGAAGCCGTCGACCCAGGTGGTTTTGGTCGCCATGCTGGTGCCACTTGGCACCGCGCTCCACTCGGGCACGTTGCCCAGGTTCTTGAAGTAGCGCACCACGGCGTAATACAACTCGCCCACCGGGTCATAGGTCTTGTAAGAGCCCGGTGTGATCTGGCCGAACTTGTTGAGGTAGTTGATGACGCCGCTGTTGCTGACCGGCACGCCAAAGAGCAGCGCGGTGGCCGACGAGTCGGCGGCGTCGGGGTTGGTGTTGAGGATGCCCGTGTTGGAATCCCACTCTGATGCCGAATTGGCGATGGCTGTCGAAGCCGGCACCGGCTTGGTGGGTGCGACGAATTTCTGGCGTGCGCGCAGCACACCGCCGTCGCGCGTCAGGCTGCTGTCATTGAGGTAGCCAAAGGCGCTGAAGCGAAAGGTGTTGGCGTACTGCTGCAGCAAACCCGTGGGCTTGTAGCTGCCGTTGGGATAGGCCGTGCAATTGCCTTCCATGGGCCCGGTGGTGGCGTTGGTGTCGCAGACCTTGACGCGCACGCTGACCTCATACACCGTGGACGTGTCAACGGCCACGGCCGGGTTGTAGGCCGTGGGCGTGTTGTCGATGTTGCCGCTTTGCGAAAAGCGCATCTTGTTGCCCAGGCCCTGGATGCGCATCTTGAACTGCGAGAAGGTGAAGGGCGTGGCATCGGCAATGGCGCCGCCGCTGCTGGTCGTGCGGTTGGGGAAATTGCCGGTGCCGCCTTGGCCCGAGGCCCAGGCTTTTTCAAGCAGCGTGATGCTGGACGTGTCGACGACGCGGTAGCCGCCGGTCAGCGCCGAGCGGAAAGGGTCCACCGTTTGCATGGTCGCCCAGTTGAGGAAGTTGCCGCTCCACTTGGTGTCGTTGGTGGCGGTGCAAGTGCGGCTGCTGGCACTGCCGGCAGGGTAGAAGTAGCGGTCGGTTTCTGTCGTGCTGTAGTTGTAGAGGTAGCACTTGTCGGGGTCGAAGTAGCCCAGGTAGGTGCTGGCAGGCAAATAGCTGCTGTCGGTGTGGGCCACGCTCACGGCGGTGGGAAATTCCACGCTCAAGGCCAGCGCCAGGTTTCCCGGCACGGTGACGTTGGTGAACACGGGTTGATCAGCCAGCGCGGTGGTGGCCCGCACGGGCGCCAGCCACAACGCGCCAGCACACAGCGCAAGCCAGGGCAGGGCCCGCCAGCGTGCCGCAGCAGTC
This sequence comes from Rubrivivax sp., assembly GCA_031379155.1. Taxonomy (GTDB): domain Bacteria; phylum Pseudomonadota; class Gammaproteobacteria; order Burkholderiales; family Burkholderiaceae_C; genus Rubrivivax. The sequence continues at coordinate 15 of JANNEX010000661.1, read as the reverse complement.
GGCCAAGGCGCAGTA
>JANNEX010000656.1:0-2577 GCA_031379155.1 Rubrivivax sp. | reverse complement strand
TCAGCCTGCCGCTGTACGTGCTGCTCAGCCTGGCCGTGGTACCTGTGCTGCGTGCGCGGCTGGACGAAAAGTTTGCGCGTGGCGCTGAGAACCAGGCGCTGCTGGTCGAAAGCATCACCGGCGTGCAAACGCTGAAGGCCGGCGCGCTGGAACCCGTTTTCGCCCGCCGCTGGGACCAGCAATTGGCCGCCTACGTATCAGCCAGCTTCCGCACCCAGACCCTGGCCACCGGCGCGCATGAAGCGGTGGGGCTGATAGGCAAACTGGTGTCCGCCGCCGTGCTGTGGTTTGGCGCCCACGCGGTGATGCAGCAGCAGATGACCGTGGGCATGTTCGTCGCCTTCACGATGTTTGCCAACCGCGTGGCCACACCCATCATGCGCATGGCGCAGATGTGGACTGACTTTCAGCAAACCGGCATCTCGGTGCGGCGCCTGGGCGACATCCTCAACACCCACACCGAGGTTCCTTCCAGCCAGGCCGCACAACTGCCGCCGCTGCAAGGCCGCATCACGCTGGACAGCGTGACCTTCCGCTACAAACCCGAAGCGCCGCCCGTGCTGCATGGCGTGAGCCTGGACGTGCGCGCTGGCGAGATGATCGGCATCGTGGGCCGCAGCGGCAGCGGCAAGAGCACGCTGACCAAACTCATCCAGCGCTTGTACGTGCCCGAACAGGGCCGCGTGCGCGTGGACGGCACCGACATCAGCCTGATCGACGCCGCCCAACTGCGCCGCCAGGTGGGCGTGGTGCTGCAAGAAAACGTGCTCTTCAACCGCAGCGTGCGCGAGAACATCGCCATCGCTGACCCTGCCGCGCCGATTGAAGCCGTGCTGCGTGTGGCGCAACTGGCAGGCGCCCATGAATTCATCAGCGAACTGCCGCAGGGCTACGACACCGTGGTGGGCGAACAGGGCACGGGCTTGTCGGGCGGGCAGCGCCAACGCATCGCCATTGCCCGGGCCCTCTTCACCAACCCGCGCATCCTGATCTTTGACGAAGCCACCAGCGCGCTGGACTACGAAAGCGAAGCCATCCTGCAACAGAACATGGCCGCCATCTGCCAGGGCCGCACCGTCATCGTCATTGCGCACCGGCTGTCTGCCGTGCGCCAGGCGCACCGCATCGTGACCATGGAGCGCGGGCGCATTGTTGAGGCGGGTTCGCATGAAGAACTGCTGCAACAGCGGGGCTTGTACGCGCACCTGTGGTCGATGCAGCAAGGGGTGGCGCCAGGCGCAGCCGCCAAACCCGGCCCGCCCCGGCAGGAGCCACTGCCATGAACCCACGCTGCGCCAGCACGCGCCACCCGGCGGGCACGCACAAACGCGGCGCTTGCGGTACCGCCCCTACTGGCCTTGCGCTTTGGCCAACAGCGCCAGCCCCCGCGCAGACTGGCCCTTGCCGCGTTGGCTGCGCAGGGCAAAGCGGGCCTCGGCATCAAATTCGGCCAGCAGCAAGGTGGCCATCTCATCGATCAGCCGGTTCACGCTGGTACCGCGCCGTTTGGACAGCGCTTTCAGCCTTTCGTACTTGTCGTCGGGCAGGCGGATGGTCAATGCACTCATGGGGACTCCTTGGCCTTGAACAATTTGAGCAGCTGCGCTGGGGTTGCCAAGCCCAGGCCCGGAAAGGTCAGTTCATGCGACTTCAGGTCACGCAGGTTGTGGGTGCAGATGCAGTCGGCACCGCCCGCCACCGCCAGTTCCACCAAGTGGTTGTCGCCTTCGTCGCGCAAGTTGGGCCGCCAGCCGAAGTAAATGCGCGTCCAGCGGCAGCTGGCCAGAAAGATGTCGAGCAACTCACTGCGTTCATCTGCGCCCAGCCGGCTGCGCCTGAACAACGCAGCCCGGCCCAACACGTCTTCGTATTCCGCCAACAACGCCGCCCCCATCAGCGGCTGGCAACGGCCCTGCAGACAAGCAGCCACCACCGCCGCCGAGGGGCCCTGGCCCAGGCAGGCGCCCACAAAGACGTTCGTGTCCACGACCACAAGCATGGTTGGATGGTATCAAAAATGCCACCACTTCGGAACCTGGCGGAATGGGTAGCCCGGCGGAAATCATGACAAGCAACATCCCCGCCCTGCCCCACCCCGCCCTGGCCCTGCTGGCGCGCTACCGCGCCATTCTCAGTGCCGCCTGGCAAGCCCGCCATGAACTGGCCGGCCCCAAGCGCTTGGCCGACGAAGCTGCCTTCTTGCCCGCCGCGCTGGCGCTGCAAGAAACGCCCGTGCACCCGGCGCCCCGGCGCACGCTGTGGGCCATCATGGCCCTCTTCACTTTCGCCATCGTCTGGGCTTGCGTCGGCCAGCTCGACATCGTGGCTGTGGCACCCGGGCGCATTGTGGTCAGCGACGGCACCAAGCTCGTGCAGCCGCTGGAAGCAGGCATCGTCAAAGCCATTCATGTGCGCGATGGTGACCGCGTGCAGGCCGGCCAGTTGTTGATCGAGCTCGACCCCACCAACGCCAACGCCGACAGCTTGGCCGTGCAGGGGCAGGCCACTGCTGCACGCGCCGAGGCACAGCGTGCGCAAGCGATGTTGCAGGCCTTGGCGCAGGCGCGGCCCGGCAAC
>JANNEX010000603.1:0-10084 GCA_031379155.1 Rubrivivax sp. | reverse complement strand
GCGTACACCGTGCTGCGGCGAACAAAGACGCCGCTGACCTGCTCGTCGTCCAGCGGCTGGCCGTCCACCACCCAGCGCGCAGGCCCGGCGCTGGCCGCAGGGCTGTGCCAGCACCAGCCCGCTCGCGTCAAGTCTTGCGCGCTGCACAGCGCAGCACGGGGCCAGTCGCGCACCAGGGCCGCTGCCACCGGGTCGTGGCGGCTGCCCAGCACAAGGATCATGTCTTTCTCTTGGCGCGTGTCTTCTTCTGCACGCCACTGTCGAGCTTGATCTCTTTGCCGCCCGACAGCGAAATGGCGTGGATCGCGCGGTGGTAGGCCTCGGCCTCACGCGACACGGCCAGCTCTTTGCGCCCGTCATTGAAGGCGCGTTTTTCCTGGCCCAGGCGCGCTTGTTCGGCGCTGATACGCGGTGGCTTGAGGGCCTCAATGATCGGCGCCGGCGGGCCAACCACTGGCCGCTCGTCGGGCGTGATGAAGCTGCGGCTGAGCTCTTCATTGGCGCGGTCGATGTTCAACGCCATGTGGCTGACATTGCGCGCCCATTCGTCCTGCACCTTGTCAAAAATGTCCAGCTCGAAGCCTTCGCGTATGCGCTTGAGGTCGTCGATGTCGGGCAGGCGTTTGACGTTCACGTCGCGAATCTCCTTCAGGTTTTCAAGGATCTCGGACTTCTCTTTGATCTCGATCTTCAACTCCTTGAACCACTTGTTGGTGACACCCACGGTGCGGCATCTTGAGCGTATGCCGTTGGCAATGACACGCAGGCAGTAGTTGCCCAGAGGCACCGACGCCGGCACCCTGAAGTCGCAGTGGTGGATGATGGTGCCGGTCTGCAAGCCCATGGTGGAAAAGCCTGAGGTGCGGCAGTAGTAGACGTTGCCACCTGACTCCAGCCGCACGATGGGGTAGTTGGTGGCCTGGGTGGCGTCGTTGCCGTAATAGGCGCATTGCGTCAGGCCGTTGATCTGGCGGCCCGACAGGCGATAGGTGCGCCCGCGCCGCACCGACGTCGGGCAGTCGGTGATGGTGGGCCGCCACACCGGGTCGGGCGTGCCGCTGGGTGTGTACAGCGACACCACTGTGCCGCCAGCCGTGTACAGCGCCTGGCCGCTGGGCAGCATCAGCATGCGCCCCCAGTAGGGCACTTGGGCCGCAGTAGCCGCTGCCGGCACGGCGTTGATGGTGTTGGCTGCGGGGTCGTACTCGAAGAAAAAGGTCGGCGCGTTAAAGCTTGCAGGCGTGGTGATGGGGCCGGCCGAAAACAGCACATTGCCGTTGGGCAAGACCACCGCAGGCGCGTCTACCGCACCCAAGGGCTGGCCGGGGTTGACCTGCGGGATGGTGGGCCCTTGCACCCAGCTGCCCAGTTGGTTTGCTATGGGCGGCGGCGTGTACAGGGCCGTCAAGCCGGTGGCGCCGATGACAAACAAGCGGCCGTCAGGCAGCAGCACCGAAGCGCCGATTTCCGAGATGCTGTCCACCAGCACCTGTGGCGTCGCACCTGCGTTCACCCACTGGTTGGACGCGATCAGGTATTTCTCGGCGTTGGGCGGGTTAGAGCAGTCCACGGCGTGGATGCTGCCGTCGGGCAGCAGCGACCAGCTTTCTTCGCCCACCGAATTGATCTTGTTGGCCGCCGCCGTCCAGCTGTTGGTGGCGGGGTCGTAGATGGCGGTGTTGCGCGTGCCCACCTGGCCGACAAAAAAGCGGCCGTCGGGCAGCACGCAGCCGGGCGCGTCGCCTATGCGCACCCAGCCGGCGGGCACTGGCAAGGTGGCCCAGCTGTTGGCCACCGGGTTGTAGATCTCGGCGCCAAGCAGCCAGACCATGGCCCCGGCGTCGTATTCGCCACCCACCACGATAAGGCGGCCGTCGCGCAGCACACCCGAGGCGTAGTACAGCGGCGCGTGCACGCTGCTGGCCATGGTGGCCCAGCTTCCCGCGCCATAACTGCCACTGATATCTGGCGTTAGCCGGTACCAGTGGTTGGTGCTGACGCCCTGCGCCAGCACACTGCCGTCAGTGAGCAACAAACAGGTGGCCACCGCTGCCGGTGGTGCGTTGCTCAAGGTGGTCCAGGTGCCGGCCATGGTGTGCTCCCGTGCGTTTGCCCGTGTGGGCGGTGGGGTCGTGAATCTAGGCCTGTGGGGCGGTCGGCACAAGCCCAGACGCTGCCGTCAAGCTAGGGGTGTCGGGTGGGGCTCTGGGCCATGACGGCCGTAGCGGACGTGACTTCTTCACTGCAACCCGCCCCCTTGTTTCAGGTGCTTACCTCTACTCAAGGAGGTGTGCGGCGCGCGGCGAATCGGCAGACTGAGGACATCAGAAATCGGCGCGTTGGGCGACCGGTCGAGTCGAAAGCAGTTCATGAAATCGAAAGTCATCAGCGCCATGCTGGGTGTGGCCCTGGCCACCGCAACACTGGCCAGCCAGGCCGCTGAAGTCACCCTCACCGGGTGGGCCTTCGGCAACGGCAACAGCGTGCAGACCACCGCCGCCACGTCCACGTTGAGCAGCTACAACGGCGCCGCCGGTGGCTTTCGCGGCACGCTGGCCGGTGCGGGGGCATTCAACACGAATGCCTTCCTCACCTACTGCATTGAACTGGAGGAGTCCTTCAGCTTTGGCAGCACCGCGATGAGCGGCTACAGCATCGTCGACGCCGGCACCTACTTTGAGGCCCGCCGCGCGCTGAACAGCAACCGTCCTGGCGGCACCAGCGTGGCGCAGCGCCTGGGTCAGTTGATGAGCTGGGCCAACGCCGACGCCACGCGCGTGGACAGCGCGGCCGAATCCACCGCGCTGCAGCTGGCGGTGTGGAACATCGTCTACGACAGTGACTGGAACCTGACGGCGGTGAGTGATTTCCGCGACCAAAGCAGCTTCAAGACCGCAGCCACGCAGATGCTGCAAGCGGCGCAAAACACTGCCAACCGCTACGACGTTTTTGCGCTGACCCGTGCCGGCAAGCAGGACTTCTTGCTGACCACGCTGCGCGTGCCCGAGCCTGGCAGCGTGGCGCTGGTGGGCGCGGCGCTGGCCGGCCTGTTGCTGGCCAGGCGCCGTCAGGTCTGAGAGATTTTCAGACCGGGCGCCGCCAGAGCTTGATGGCCAAGAGGCCCAGCGCGATGAACAGTGCCAGGCTGAAAAACTCGTAGGAGATGCCGGCGATCTTCACCGCCGCGTCGGCGCAAGAAGCGCGCGCTTCAAAAAGTTCGGGCCACTGCGCGTCAAGGCCCACGCCTGAAACGATGCGGTCGGCCAAGGTCTGGTTGCAGGACTTGCTGGCAGCTGCGACGAAGTGCTGCCACAGCGCCGCTGCTGCACCGCAGGCGGCCAGCACCAGCATCAGAGCGGCGCTGGTGAAGCGCGCGGGCGCAGCCTTCATCAGCAAGCCCGGCAGCGCGGCCAGCGCCACAGCCAGAAAAATCAGTCGCTGCAACACGCACCAAGGGCAGGGCTGCATGTCAAGCGCATGCTGCGACACCAGCGCTGCGCCCACGGCAGCCAGGCACAGCGCCACTGCGGCGCCAAACGGCCAACGCGGCGACCGCATCAGGCCACTTCGGCGATCAGTTCAATCTCCACACAAGCGCCCATGGGCAACTGCGCCACCCCGAATGCGCTGCGCGCATGGGCGCCGACTTCAGCGCCAAAGACCGCCACCATCAGCTCACTACAGCCGTTAGTCACCAGGTGGTGTTCGGTGAAGGTGGGCGCGCTGTTGACCAGGCTGAGCAGCTTGACGATGCGTGTGACTTTGCTCAGGTCGCCCACCGCCGCTTGCAGCGTGCCCAGCAAGTCGATGGCGATGGCACGTGCAGCGCCCTTGGCTTCTTCGGTCGTCATGGTCAGGCCCAGTTGGCCAACCCAGGGCTTGCCTTGCTGGCGTGCGATGTGGCCGCTGATGAAAACCAGCTTGCCGCTGCGCACAAAGGGCACATAGGCAGCGGCCGGCACGGCCACGGGGGGCAGGGTGATGCCAAGGTTTTGCAGGCGTTCAGCAGGGGTCATAGGGCTGTCCTTCAGGGAGTGGCGGGCATCCTACACTGCACCGTCATGGGCCTGCGCACTGCAAGTTGGGTTGTACCGCCGGGGCCGGCCTTGGCTTGGTCTGTGCCTGCCTTGGCGTGCTTGGTGGGCACCGCTATGCAGCTGCAAATGGCCGCGTTGTGGCCGACGCAAACGGTGTCGCTGCTGCTGGGCTTGGCCTTGGTGCTGGCCGCGTGCGCGTGCTTGTGGCGCCGCCGCTGGACGGGCCTGCTGTTGATGGCCATGGCTGCGCTGCTGCTGGGTTTTGGCAGCACGCATCAACGCGCTGCGTGGCGCCTGGCCGATGTTTTGCCAGCCGCGCTGGAAGGCCAGGACTTGGTGCTGACTGGCACCGTCGCCTCACTGCCGCGCGAAGGCATTGACGGGACACGCTTTGTGTTTGAAGTCGATAGCGCACGCCGGCCGGGTGAGGCCGCGAATTTGCCCAAAACCCTGCCGCAGACCGTGTCCCTGGGCTGGTACCGCGGCGTCGATGACGATGCCTTGCTCGGTGGCCCACCTGAGCCTGTGCGCGCCGGCCAGCGCTGGCAGTTCACGGTGCGTTTGCGCCAACCGCATGGCCTGTTCAACCCGCATGGTTTTGATCTGGAACTGTGGCTGTTCGAACAAGGCATACGCGCCAGCGGTACGGTGCGTTCGCGCCCCGGCGACGAAGCGAAAAAGCTGCAAGACAGCAGCGGTTTTTCCTTGCAACGCGCGCGCCAGGACTGGCGTGACGCCATCCAGGCGCGTGTGCCCAACGCTGCCAGCGCGGGCGTGCTGGCGGCCTTGGCGGTGGGCGACCAGGCGGCCATCGAACACGGCGACTGGGACTTGTTTCGCATCACCGGCGTGGCTCACTTGATGAGCATTTCAGGCCTGCATGTGACCATGTTCGCGTGGCTGGCCGGCCTGCTGGTGAACCGGCTTTGGCGCCTGCATCCGCGCTTGCTCTTGGCCTGCCCCGCGCAAAGCGCCGCACGCTGGGGCGGGCTGGTGGCGGCAGCCGGCTACGCGCTGCTGGCCGGCTGGGGCGTGCCGGCGCAGCGCACCGTGTGGATGATCGCCACAGTGGTGCTGCTGCGCCAGGCGGGGCTGCGCTGGCCGCTGCTGGCGTTGCTGCTGGCCGGTGGCCTGGTGGTCTGCCTGCTGGACCCCTGGGCGCTGTTGCAGGCGGGCTTTTGGTTGTCGTTTGTGGCGGTGGCTTTGTTGGTGGTGTCTGAACCGGTGCAGGGCCAGGCAGAACCGGGCGGATCGCGCTTGTGGGCCACCCTCAAGGCCGCGCTGCGCACGCAGGCCGTGGCCACGGTGGGCCTGGCGCCTTTGTCCATGGTTTTTTTCCAGCAGATATCGCTGGTGGGTTTTGCCGCCAACCTGGTGGCCATTCCGCTGGTCACCTTGCTCATCACACCGCTGGCTTTGCTGGGGCTGTTGCTGCCGCCTTTGTGGACCTTGGCGGCGTGGTTGGTGCAGGGGCTGAGCGGCTTTTTGCAGTGGCTGGCCTGGGCACCCACGGCGGTCTGGCAGGCCGCCGCCGCACCGCCCTGGGCGGTGCTGTGCGGCCTGCTGGCGGGCGCGCTGGCCGTCATGCCACTGCCCTGGCGTTTGCGTCTTTGCGCTTTGCCGCTGGCCCTGCCGCTGCTATGGCCGGCAGTGCAGCGGCCACTGCCGGGGCAATTCGAAGCCGTGGTGGCCGACATCGGCCAAGGCACGGCAGTGCTGGTGCGCACGGCGCAGCACCTGCTGGTCTACGACACCGGGCCGGTGTACTCGCGTGAGGCCGACGCCGGTGTGCGCGTGCTGGTGCCGCTGCTGCGTGCGCGCGGTGAAGACCGCGTGGATCTGCTCATGCTCAGCCACCGCGACGCCGACCACGTGGGCGGCGCCGCTTCCGTGCTGCGCGCTCTGCCGGTGGCCGCCATGTCCTCATCGCTCATCGACGCCCACCCGCTGCGCCAGGGCAGCGCGGTGCCGCAGCAGCGCTGCGCGGCGGGCCAGTCGTGGCGCTGGGATGGTGTGCACTTTGAAGTGCTGCACCCACTGGTGGAGGACTACACACGCACCCTCAAGAGCAATGCCATGAGCTGCGTGCTGCACATCCAAGGCGGGCAAAGCAGCCTGCTGCTGACGGGCGACCTTGAAGCCGCGCAAGAAGCCGCACTCTTGCAGCGCAGTGGCGCCGCCGCGCTGCGCAGCGATGTGCTGCTGGTGCCCCACCACGGCAGCCGCACGTCATCCACGGGACCCTTCCTGGACGCGGTCGCACCCCAATTGGCGCTGGTGCAAGCCGGCTACCGCAGCCGCTACGGCCACCCGGCGCCAGACGTGATGGCGCGCTACGAAGCACGTGGCGTCACGGTGCTGCGCAGTGACCGCTGCGGCGCCTGGCAATCTTCAGCCGGCTGCAGCCGCGACCACTTCAAGCGCTATTGGCACTACGCCTATCAACAGCCCGAACCCAGGGCAGACACGCCCTAGCCAGCGGCACGGCTGCTGGCATCATCGGCCACCAAGGGGTTCTGGGTTGGCAAGCCTGGCGCAGAGCTTGCAAGTCTTGTCAGATTCCCAGCCAAAACCCCGTTTGCAGGAGCCGCACCCGTGTCCATCCATGTCGCACTGAACCACGTCACCCACTACCGCTACGACAGGCGCGTCAACCTGGCCCCGCAAGTGGTGCGCCTGCGCCCGGCGCCGCATTGCCGCACGCGCATCCTGAGCTATTCGCTGCGTGTCGAGCCCGCCAAGCACTTCATCAACTGGCATCAAGACGCCTTTGCCAACCACTTGGCGCGCTTGATATTTGAAGAGCCGACGCGCGAATTCAAGGTCACGGTGGATTTGGTGGCCGAGATGTCGGTGCTCAACCCCTTTGACTTTTTCCTCGAGGCCGAGGCCGAGCACTTCCCCTTCGCCTACAGCGAAGAAGCCACGCGCGATTTGCAGGCCTATCTGGTGAAAGCGCCGCTCACGCCCAAGCTGGCAGAGTTCGTGGCCAGCATCGACCTGAAAAAGCAGCGCACCAACGACTTCATGGTGGGCATCAACCAGCGCTTGCAGCAAGACATCAAATACCTCATCCGCATGGAGCCGGGTGTGCAGACGCCTGAAGTCACGCTCACCAACGGCAGTGGTTCTTGCCGCGACACCGGCTGGTTGATGGTGCAGGTGATGCGCCAGTTGGGCCTGGCGGCGCGCTTCGTGTCGGGCTACCTGATCCAGCTCAAGCCCGACGTGAAATCGCTGGATGGCCCCAGCGGCTCGGAAGTCGACTTCACCGACTTGCATGCCTGGTGCGAGGTCTTCCTGCCCGGCGCGGGCTGGATTGGCTTTGACCCCACCTCAGGCCTGTTGGCCGGCGAAGGCCACATCCCCGTGGCCTGCACGCCCGAGCCCGGCACGGCCGCACCCGTCAGCGGCGCGGTGGACGAGTGCGAGGTCGAGTTTTCGCACCACATGGAGGTTAGCCGCATCTATGAGTCGCCGCGAGTCACGCTGCCTTACTCTGACAGTCAGTGGCAGGACATCGTCGCCCTGGGCCACGCGGTGGATGCCGAGTTGAAAGCCGGCGATGTGCGCCTGACCATGGGCGGCGAGCCCACCTTCGTGGCCGTGGCCGACCGCGATGCGGGTGAATGGAACACCGACGCGCTGGGCCCGACCAAGCGTGGCCTGGCGACAGAACTGGTGCAGCGCCTGCGTGCGCAGTACGGCGACGGCGGCTTTTTGCACTTTGGCCAAGGCAAGTGGTACCCGGGCGAACAACTGCCACGCTGGGCGCTGAGCATCTGCTGGCGCGCCGACGGCCAACCCTGCTGGAATGACCCCACGCTGTTTGCCGACGAGCGTGAAGCGCACCGCTACACGGCTGACGACGCCAAGACCTTCATGCACACGCTGACCGCGCGCCTGGGGCTGGACGCGCGTTTTGTGCTGCCGGGCTTCGAGGACACCTGGTACTACCTGTGGCGCGAACGCCGCTTGCCCGTCAACGTTGACCCGTTTGATGCGCGGCTGGACGATGAGTTGGAGCGTGCGCGCCTGCGCCGGGTCTTCTCGCAGGGCTTGGACGCGGCGGTGGGCTACTTGCTGCCGCTCAAGCGCGAATGGCAGGTCGGCAAGAACGGGGAAGGGGCCCCGCTTCTCGGGGCCGGGGGCCCTGCATGGATCACAGGCCCATGGTTCTTGCGCGACGAACGGCTGTATCTGATGCCGGGGGACTCGCCCATGGGCTATCGCTTGCCGCTCGACTCACAGCCCTGGGCTGCCGCCGCTGACAAGCCGCCCGTGCTGGTGCAAGACCCCTTTGCGGCGCTGGCGCCGTTGCCCACGACGGCCGCCTTGCGCACGCATCAGGCGCGGCCGGGTGGCACGGCGCACGACCCGGTGACCCCGCACCCACGCAACCCGCTGCTGGTGCCGGCGGCCTTTGAATCTGCGGGTGAGCTCACGCGCACGGCGCTGTGCATCGAGGTGCGCGACCCGCAGCGTGGCAACGGCCCCAAGGCCGAAAAGGCCGCCGAGGCCAAGGCAGGCGGCAGGGCCGGCGTGCTCTACATCTTCATGCCGCCGCTGCGCCACTTGGAGGACTACCTGGAACTGTTGGCCGCCATCGAAGCCACGGCCACGCAGCTCAAGATGAAGATCGTGCTCGAAGGCTACCCGCCGCCGCGCGACCCGCGCTTGAAGACCCTGGCCGTGACGCCCGACCCCGGCGTCATCGAAGTCAACATCCACCCTGCGCACAGCTGGACCGAGCTGCTGGACCACACCGAATTCCTCTACGAAGCCGCGCACCAAACGCGCCTGTCGACTGAGAAGTTCATGCTCGACGGCCGCCACACCGGCACCGGCGGTGGCAACCACTTTGTGCTGGGCGGCGCCACGCCCGCCGACAGCCCCTTCCTGCGCCGGCCCGACTTGTTGGGCAGCCTCATCACCTACTGGCACAACCACCCCAGCCTGAGCTATTTGTTCAGCGGCATGTTCATCGGCCCCACCAGCCAGGCGCCACGCTTTGACGAAGCGCGCGGCGACCAGGTGTATGAAGTGGAGATTGGCCTGAATGAACTCGACAGGCAGTTAGACACTTACGGACAGTGCCCACCCTGGCTGGTCGACCGCACGCTGCGCAACCTGCTGGTGGACGTCACCGGCAACACCCACCGCAGCGAGTTCTGCATCGACAAGCTGTATTCGCCCGACAGCGCCACCGGCCGCCTGGGCCTGCTGGAGTTGCGCGCCTTTGAGATGCCGCCACACGCGCGCATGAGCCTGTCGCAACAACTGCTGTTGCGCGCCTTGGTGGCCTGGTTCTGGAAGACACCTTACCGGGGCCACGGCAGCACGCGCCTGACACGCTGGGGCACGGGCTTGCACGACCGTTTCTTGCTGCCGGCCTTTGTGCAGATGGACTTTGACGACGTCATGGCTGAATTGCGCGAGGCCGGTTTTGCTTTTGACGCCGCCTGGTTCGCGCCGCACTTTGCCTTCCGTTTCCCCATGGTTGGCCAACTCGCCACCGCTGGGCTGGAGTTGACGCTGCACACCGCGCTGGAGCCCTGGCATGTGATGGGTGAAGAGGGCGCGCCCGGCGGCACCGCGCGTTATGTCGATTCGTCACTGGAGCGGCTGCAAGTCAAGGTCACGGGTCTGAACCACAACCGCCATGTCGTCACCGTCAACGGCCGCGCTTTGCCATTGCACCCCACGGGGCGGGTGGGCGAATTTGTCTGCGGCGTGCGTTACCGCGCCTGGCAGCCGCCGTCGGCGCTGCACCCCAGCATAGGCGTGCATGCACCCCTGACGTTTGATGTGGTGGACCGCTGGCAAAAGCGCAGCGTGGGCGGCTGCCGCTACCACGTGGCGCACCCGGGCGGCCGCGGCTACGACGTGTTTCCGGTCAATGCCTATGAAGCCGAAAGCCGCCGCCTGAGCCGCTTCTTCCGCTTTGGCCACACGCCAGGGCGCATCGACGTGGTGCCGGCGCTGCCCAGCCTGGAACTGCCCTTGACCTTGGACCTGCGCCGCTAAATTTGCTTCATGCCGCAGTC
>JANNEX010000597.1:0-1500 GCA_031379155.1 Rubrivivax sp. | reverse complement strand
GACCACGGTGCAGCTGTAGGGCAGCTCGTCGCCGGTCAGGCGAAAGAGTTTTTCGCGGATCATTTCGCTGGCCAGGAAACGATCGCTGCGGTCGGTCAGCGCGTCTTCTTCATAGAGCCAGGGCTGCTGCGGCAAATAGGGCTCGATGATGCCCAGCAAGCGCTGCGCGTCGGCTTCGCGCGTGGCCGACAGCGGGGCATATTCATTGAAGCTGTGGCGCTCTTGCATGGTCTTGAGCCAGGGCAGCACGTCGTGGCGGCGTGTCAGTGTGTCGAGCTTGTTAGCTACCAGGATTGCCGGTTTGTCTTGCGGCAGCAGGGCCAGCACCTTGGCGTCGGGCAGGCCAAAGCGGCCGGCCTCGCAGACAAACAGCACCACGTCGACGTCACCCAATGACGACAGCACGGTGCGGTTGAGGGTGCGGTTGAGCGCCGCCTTGTGCTTCATCTGGAAACCCGGCGTGTCGACAAACACAAACTGCGCTGTGCCTTCGCTGCGGATGCCGGTGATGCGGTGGCGCGTGGTCTGCGCCTTGTTGCTGGTGATGCTGATCTTCTGGCCCACCAGGGCGTTGAGCAAGGTGCTCTTGCCCACGTTGGGGCGGCCGACGATGGCCACCAGGCCGCAGCGTTGAGCGGGCGCTTCGACTTCAGTCATGGCCTGAACGCACTGCCGGGTTTGTCACTGGCTTTGAGCGCGGCCAGCATCAGCCGCGCCGCTTCTTGTTCAGCACTGCGGCGGCTGCGGCCTTCGCCGCGTTCAGCCAGTTCCAGCGCGGGCACGGCACATTCCACTTCAAAGGTCTGCGCATGCGCCTGACCATGCGTGGCGGTGATGCGGTAGGCCGGCACCGCGATGCGCCGCGCTTGCAGCCATTCCTGCAGCTCGGTCTTGGCGTCTTTGCCCCAACTCTCGGTTTCAGTGGCCTGGATGATTTCGCCAAACAGGCTTTGCACCAGCGCGCGCGCTTGGGCATAGCCGCCGTCGGTGAAGACCGCGCCGATGAGCGCTTCCACCGCGTCGGCCAGGATGGACGGCCGCTGCGCGCCGCCGCCGCGCGCTTCGCCTTCGGACAGCCGCATCATCTCGGGCAGGCCCAGTTGCAGCGCCGCGCGGTGCAGGCTGTCTTCGCGCACCAGGTGGGCGCGCACACGTGTCAGGTCGCCTTCGTCGCTGCCCGAGAAACGCTCGAACAGCAGCTCGGACACGGCCAGGCTGAGCACCGCGTCGCCCAGAAATTCAAGGCGCTCGTTGTGGTCTGAACCATAACTGCGGTGCGTCAGCGCACGCTGCAAGAGTGCGGCGCTGGTGAAGCGGTGACCCAGGCGTTTTTGCAGTGCCTCAAGACGGGCATCAGAGCGTGCTTCCATGCCAACTAGCGCGAGCTTCCCTCGTATTTGATGAGGATGAACACCGGGCCGTAGATGGGAATTTCTTTGTTGTAGGCGAAGCCGATCACAACCTTGTCGTTCTCTTTGGTGATGCTCAGGTCTTTGCCGG
>JANNEX010000596.1:0-2399 GCA_031379155.1 Rubrivivax sp. | reverse complement strand
GACCACGGTGCAGCTGTAGGGCAGCTCGTCGCCGGTCAGGCGAAAGAGTTTTTCGCGGATCATTTCGCTGGCCAGGAAACGATCGCTGCGGTCGGTCAGCGCGTCTTCTTCATAGAGCCAGGGCTGCTGCGGCAAATAGGGTTCGATGATGCCCAGCAAGCGCTGCGCGTCGGCTTCGCGCGTGGCCGACATCGGGGCATATTCATTGAAGCTGTGGCGCTCTTGCATGGTCTTGAGCCAGGGCAGCACGTCGTGGCGGCGTGTCAGTGTGTCGAGCTTGTTAGCCACCAGGATCGCCGGTTTGTCTTGCGGCAGCAGGGCCAGCACCTTGGCGTCGGGCAGGCCAAAGCGGCCGGCCTCGCAGACAAACAGCACCACGTCGACGTCACCCAATGACGACAGCACGGTGCGGTTGAGCGTGCGGTTCAGCGCCGCCTTGTGCTTCATCTGGAAACCCGGCGTGTCGACAAAGACAAACTGCGCTGTGCCTTCGCTGCGGATGCCGGTGATGCGGTGGCGTGTGGTCTGCGCCTTGTTGCTGGTGATGCTGATCTTCTGGCCCACCAGGGCGTTGAGCAAGGTGCTTTTGCCCACGTTGGGGCGGCCGACGATGGCCACCAGGCCGCAGCGTTGGAGTGCTGGCGTCGCTTCGGTGGTATTCATGAACGCAGGGGGCCGCCGGGTTTGTCACTGGCCTTGAGCGCCGCCAGCATCAGGCGCGCGGCTTCTTGTTCAGCGCTGCGGCGGCTGCGGCCTTGGCCACGTTCAGCCAGTTCCAGCGCGGGCACGGCACATTCCACTTCAAAGGTCTGCGCATGCGCCTGACCATGCGTGGCGGTGATGCGGTAGGCCGGCACCGCGATGCGCCGCGCTTGCAGCCATTCCTGCAACTCTGTCTTGGCGTCTTTGCCCCAGCTCTCGGTTTCAGTGGCCTGGATGATTTCGCCAAACAGGCTCTGCACCAGCGCGCGGGCCTGTGAGTAGCCGCCGTCGGTGAAGACCGCGCCAATGAGCGCTTCCACTGCGTCGGCCAGGATGGACGGCCGCTGCGCGCCGCCGCCGCGCGCTTCGCCTTCAGACAGCCGCATCATCTCGGGCAGGCCGAGTTGAAGCGCCGCGCGGTGCAGGCTGTCTTCGCGCACCAGGTGGGCGCGCACACGTGTCAGGTCACCTTCGTCGCTGCCCGAGAAACGCTCGAACAGCAGCTCAGACACGGCCAGGCTGAGCACCGCGTCGCCCAGAAATTCAAGGCGCTCGTTGTGGTCAGCGCCGTAGCTGCGGTGCGTCAGCGCACGTTGCAGCAGCCCCGCGCTGGTGAAGCGGTGACCCAGGCGTTTTTGCAGTGCCTCAAGACGGGCATCAGAGCGTGCTTCCATGCCAACTAGCGCGAGCTTCCCTCGTATTTGATGAGGATGAACACGGGGCCGTAGATGGGAATTTCTTTGTTGTAGGCAAAGCCGATCACGACCTTGTCGTTCTCTTTGGTGATGCTCAGGTCTTTGCCGGTCACCGAAGAAATCGAGTATTCAAGGTCGCGCTGCTTGTCAAACGCGGACCGTGCTTCGGCCACCGTGGCGGGTTGCGTGGCGGCAATCTTTTCCACCGCGCGTTTGATGGTGGCGTACTCATTGAGCGTGGGCAGCACGCGCACCAAGACGTAGGCCAGGAAGCCAATCACGATGGCCCAGAACATGAGGCCAAACAGCGTCATGCCGCGTTGCCGCGAGCGAATGGGGTACTGACTGCCAGCGTTCATGAAGCGCCTTTGCAAAGGTGCGGCCACGGCATCAACGGAAAGGACCGATGCGCTTGAGGTCGCCAAAGTTCATCCAGACAAAAAATGCCCGGCCAACGATATTCTCATCCGGCACGAAGCCCCAGTAGCGTGAGTCTTGCGAGTTGTCGCGGTTGTCACCCATCATGAAGTAGTGGCCGGCTGGCACTTTGCACACCACGCCCTCGGGCGAGTAGTTGCAATTCTGCGCGTTGGGGAAGCCCTTGGGGCCGCTGCCGTAGTTGGATGGGCGGCGCGGGTCAACCAGGATCTTGTGCTCCACGTCGCCCAGCTTCTCGCTGAACTGCGGCTCGTAGCGCAGGCTGTCGGCCTCAAAGAATTCGGCTTGTTGCGCCACGTCCAAGGGCTTGCCGTTGATGCTGAGCTTTTGGTTGATGTAGCTGACTTCGTCGCCCGGGATGCCCACGACACGCTTGATGTAGTCCTGGCGCGGATCGACAGGGTAGCGAAAGACCATCACATCGCCACGCTGCACGGCGTTGTTGTCGATGATCTTCTTGTTGATGACTGGCAGGCGCACGCCGTAGTGGAATTTGTTGACCAGGATGAGGTCGCCCACCAAGAGCGTGGGGATCATCGAGCCTGATGGAATCTTGAAGGGCTC
>JANNEX010000486.1:0-2195 GCA_031379155.1 Rubrivivax sp. | reverse complement strand
GCGCGCATCGTGCGCTGCCTGGGCGTGGCCGTGTCAGACGTGCTGCACCACCAGTGGGTCGACAACGGCCCTGGCTGGTGCGCGGTGATGCTGCGCAGTGGCGAGCAGGTGCGCAGCCTGCGCCCGGATTGGACCGACCTGGGCGACATCAAATTGGGCGTGGTGGGCGCACAAGCGCCGGGCAGCGATACGCAGTTTGAAGTGCGCGCCTTTGTGCCCGGCCTGAGCGTCTACGAAGACCCCGTCACCGGCAGCTTGAACGCCAGCCTGGCGCAGTGGCTGATGGGCGCGGGCCTGGCGCCGGCCAGTTATGTCGCCGCCCAGGGCGCGGCATTGCAACGTGCTGGCCGTGTCTACCTTGAACGGCAAGGCGACACGGTGTGGGTGGGCGGCGACGTGGTGGCCTGCGTAGACGGCGTGGTCACGCTGTGAGCGTGGTGCTGGACCACCTGGTGGTGGCTGCGGCCACGTTGGCGCAAGGCGTGCAGTGGTGCGAAGCCACGCTGGGCATCACACCCGGGCCGGGTGGCAAACACCCGCTGATGGGCACGCACAACCGGCTTGTCAAACTCAGCACGGCGGCTTTTCCCGACGCCTACCTGGAGATCATCGCCATCGACCCCGAAGCGCCAGCGCCGCTGCGCGCGCGCTGGTTTGGGCTGGACGATGTTGCATTGCAATCCAGCCTGCGCGACAGCGGCCCGCGACTGATCCACGCCGTGGCCCGATCGACCATGCTCGATATGCACCGCTGGGGCCTCATCACCGTGGGCCACAAACCCGGCGACCCAGTGGCCGCCGGGCGCGACACGCCGCAGGGCCGCCTGGAGTGGGAAATTCTGGTGCGTGAAGACGGCCGGCTCAACTGTGGCGGCGCGCTGCCCACACTCATCCAGTGGAAAGGCCTGCACCCGGCCCAACACATGGCCGACCAGGGCGTCAGCTTGCTAACGCTTGAGTTGCGTGGCGTGCCGGCGCGCGCCAAAGACGTGCTGCGCCTGCGCGGCGTGCAAGTACTGGCCGAGGCTGGTGTGGTGCTCACCGCCACTTTGTCCACCCCGCGCGGCCCCGTCACACTGCGCAGCGACAGCGGCAGCGGCAGCGCCACACCATGACCGAAGAACTCTTCCGCGAAGACGCCACGCTGCTGCACTGTGAAGCCACGGTGGTGGCGGTGGACGACAGCGGCATCGTGCTCGACCGCACCGTGTTTTATCCGCTGGGCGGTGGCCAGGCGGGCGACACCGGCACGCTCACCGCGAGCAATGGCGCGGTGTGGGTGGTGGCCGATACGCGCAAGCACAAAGAGCGGGTGGGGGCCATCGTGCACGTGCCCACGCCCGGTGCCGACACCAGCGCCTTCGTGGTGGGCACGCGCGTCACCGCCCACATCGACGCCGCGCGCCGCCAAGCGCACAAGCGTTTCCATACCGCGACCCATTTGCTGTGCGCTTTGGTACCGCATCCGGTGGACGGCTGCTCCATCACCGCCACCTACGCGCGGCTGGACTTTCACATGAGCGAGCCACTCGACAAGGAAGCTTTGACGGCCGGCATCGCGCGATTGGTGGACGAGGCCCACCCCGTGCGCCACCGCTGGATCAGCGAAGACCAACTCGACGCCAACCCTGGCCTGGTGCGCAGCATGAGCGTGCAGCCGCCCCGATCCGCAGATGGCCTGGGCCGTGTGCGCGTGCTTGAAATCGACGGCGTCGATCTGCAACCCTGCGGCGGCACGCATGTGGCCAACACGGCAGAGATCGGCGCTGTGGTGGTGACCAAGATCGAGAAGAAGAGTGCCATGACGCGCAGGGTCGTGCTGGGCTTTGCCGCGCCAGCCCAAGGCTGACCGTCAAGGCCCCTTCATCGCCTGTGCAATCAAGGGCTTGAGCCGCTGCTGCAGCTGCACTGAGAAGTCCACCGTGCCCGCGGCACCCGCCATGCCACCCACAGGCGCGCGGAACATGGCGATGACGGCGTAGTAGCCGGCTTCGCGGTCAAACCAGGGCGTCCAACCAAAAGCCCCGGGGGATGACACCACGGGGCACTGTGGCCGCGCCGGCA
The DNA here is from genome assembly GCA_031379155.1 of Rubrivivax sp. Classification (GTDB taxonomy): domain Bacteria; phylum Pseudomonadota; class Gammaproteobacteria; order Burkholderiales; family Burkholderiaceae_C; genus Rubrivivax. Next base: position 131 of record JANNEX010000486.1, on the reverse strand, counting down.
CACATTCCAGCCAGGCGCCCAGGCCGTAGCGAAAAGGCTGTTGCGCCGAACGTGCCATGGGCGAGTTGCCGATGCTGGCTTGCGGCTGCGGCTCGCTGGCCAGCTCGTCAAACAGTGCTGGGTTCTTGAAA
>JANNEX010000557.1:0-5040 GCA_031379155.1 Rubrivivax sp. | reverse complement strand
CTGGGCCTGGCGCAGTGGCCGCGCCAAGAAGATGGCGGCCAGTGCCGACCATGTGCTGTGCCTGTTTCCCTTTGAGCCAGAACTGCTGCACGCGCACGGTGTGGCCGCGACCTTTGTCGGCCACCCCTTGGCCGATGCCATACCCATGCAAGCGCCTCGTGCCGCCAGCCGCGCCGCGTTGGGCCTGTCCGATGCCGACACCGTGGTGGCCGTACTGCCAGGCAGCCGGCGCAGCGAGATCGAAGCCATCGCGCCGCATTTCCTGCAAGCCGTGGCGCTCTTGCAGCGCCAACGGCCAGCATTGAAATTCATGCTGCCCGTAGCGCCTGGCCTGCGCACTTTGCTGGAACCTCTGGTGGCCCAGTACGCGGCCGGCACCAGCCTACAGCTGATTGACGGCCGCTCGCACACCGTGCTGGCGGCTTGTGACCTAACGCTCATTGCCAGTGGCACCGCGACACTCGAAGCGGCGCTGTTCAAGCGCCCCATGGTCATTGGCTACCGCATGCACGCGCTGAGCTGGCAGATCATGAAGCGCATGCGTTTGCAGCCCTGGGTCGGCCTGCCCAACATCCTGTGCCGCGAATTTGTGGTGCCTGAACTGCTGCAAGAAGACTGCCGTGCCGAGCGCCTGGCTGCCGCCGTGTTGACCTGGCTGGACGACCCTGCGGCGGCTGAGCGTGTGGCGCATCGCTTTCAAGACCTGCACCACCAGTTGCGCCGCGATACCGCGCAGCGAGCCACCGATGCCATCGCGCAAATCCTTCAAGCTTGAGCAACTCGGCCTGGGCTGGGACCTGCCTGGCCTGGTGGCCGGCGTGGACGAAGCCGGCCGTGGCCCGCTGGCCGGGCCGGTGGTGGCTGCCGCCGTCATCCTCGACGAGCTGGCACCCATCAAAGGCCTGAACGATTCCAAGCTGCTGAGCCCCAAGCGGCGCGAAGTGCTGTTTGAAGAGATTCGCGCGCGCGCCCTGTGCTGGCACATTGCCAGCGCCAGCGTGCAAGAGATCGACAGCCTCAACATCCTGCAAGCCACCCTGCTGGCGATGCGCCGCGCGGTGGAGGGCCTGCGCATCCTGCCGCACCGCGTGGTCGTGGACGGCAACCGTACACCGCCGCTGAAGATGCCGGTGAAGGCGTTGGTCAAGGGCGACCAGAAAGTGGCGGCGATATCAGCGGCGTCGATCCTGGCCAAAGTGCAGCGTGACCACTGGTGCCTGGACTTGCACGACGCGCACCCGCAATACGGCTTTGCCGCCCACAAGGGCTACCCCACGCCTGAGCACCTGGCCGCGCTGCAAGCGCATGGCCCTTGCGTGGCGCACCGGCTGAGCTTTGCGCCCGTGCGTGCGGCAGCTGAACGCACCTAGCGCTTTTGTGAGCGATCCCAAACTCATCACTTCGCGCGACAACCCGCTGCTCGTCAAGCTGCGGCGCTTGGCTCAAGACGGCTCTGCGTATCGTCGCGTGGGCCTGGTCTGGGTGGAGGGTGACCATCTGTGCCGCGCCTTGGCGCAGCGCGATGGTCGCGCCGCGCAAGCCGTGTTCAGCGAAGCCGCATGGCGTGAAAATTCCTTGCGCGAATTGGCCCGCGCAGCCGACCAGACTGTGCTGCTCAGTGACCCGCTCTTCGCCGGCGTCAGCGCTTTGCCTTCACCGGCCGGCATGGGCTTTGTGCTGGCCTTGCCCGATGCTGGCGGCATCGATGCACACGCCACCACGCTGGTGCTGGACCGCGTGCAAGACGCTGGCAACGTGGGCAGCATGCTGCGCAGCGCGGCGGCGTTTGGCGTGCGGCAGGTGCTGGCCATCAAAGGCAGCGCCGCGCTGTGGTCGCCCAAGGTGCTGCGTGCTGGCGTGGGCGCGCACTTTGGCCTAAGCTTGATCGAAGGCCTGGAAGAAGCCTCGCTGGCTGCGCTGGCCGTGCCCTTGGTGGCCACCAGCTCACACGAAGGCCTGGCCTTGCCGCAATCCGCGCTGCCCAGCCCTTGCGCCTGGGTCATGGGCCACGAAGGGCAGGGTGTCTCGGCCTCACTGCTGGCGCGCTGCGCCCTGCAAGTGCGCATCCCCCAGCCTGGCGGTGAAGAGTCGCTCAACGTGGCCGCCGCCGCAGCCGTGTGCTTGTACGAATCGGCGCGCCGCCTTCAGTAAATCAAGCGGTCGGGCCGCAGGTCACGCAAGATGGTGGTGGCGATCTCTTCAATTGACTTGTGCGTGGAAGACAACCACGCAACCCCTTCGCGCCGCATCATGGCCTCGGCTTCGTTGACTTCGAAGCGGCAGTTCTCAATGGCCGCGTACTTGCTGCCAGGCCGCCTTTCATGGCGTATCTGCGACAGTCGTTCGGGGTCTATGGTCAAGCCAAAACACTTGCGTTTGTGCGGCGCCAGCGGCGTGGGCAAGCGGCCGCGGTCAAAGTCTTCGGGGATCAGCGGGTAATTTGCTGCCTTGATGCCATGCTGCATGGCCAGGTACAGGCTGGTGGGCGTTTTGCCACTGCGGCTGACGCCCAGCAAGATGACATCGGCGCTGTCCAGGTTGCGCGAACTCTGGCCGTCGTCGTGCGTCAGGCTGAAGTTGATGGCCTCGATGCGGTCGGTGTATTCCTGGCTCTTGCTGACGTCTGAAAAGCGGCCCACGCGGTGGTTGCTTTTGACGCCGAATTCGATCTCCAGCGGCTCGACAAAAGTGCGGAACATGTCCAGCGGCAGGCCCTTGCAAGCGTCACCGGTGAGGATGGCGCGCACCTCGTCGTTGACCAGGGTCATGAAGACGATGGGGCGCTTGCCTTCGCGCAGCGCGGTGTCGTTGATTTCGCCTTGCACGACATGCGCTTTTTCCACCGTGTCGATGAAGGGCCGGCGCACGTGGCGCGGCTTGGCCGCAAACTGATTCAGGATGGAATTGCCAAAGGTCTCGGCGGTGATGCCGGTGCCGTCCGAGACAAAGAACACGGTTCTTTCGGGCATGGCTGTTCAGTCGGGTTCGCGCCGCCCACGGCAGGCAGCTTGCGCGGCCCATGATAGGGAAGAACTCCCTAGAATCCGAGCCTAATATTCCGCCCGCCGCCCATCGTGATCCACCCTGGCTACCCCCAAGCAGCACCGCTCGCCAGCGAGAGGATTTTGGCCGCACCTGCGGAAGCACCGGTTTTGTCACATCACGGAGCTTTCCCATGTCTGCATCAGCGCCACTGGCCACCCTGGCCACACTCGCGACCGCCCTGGTCGCGCCCTTCGAGCAACTGAGGATGAGCGACGTCGAGACGGTGGGCGGCAAGAACGCCAGTCTCGGCGAAATGATCAGCCAGTTGGCCGCCAGCGGCGTGCGTGTGCCCGGTGGTTTTGCGACCACGGCCCACGCCTTTCGCGAATTCCTGCGCCAGGGCGCTTTAGATGCGCGCATCAAGGACAAGCTGGCCACGCTCAACGTGGACGACGTGCGCGCGCTGGCGGCGGCCGGCGCCTTGATCCGCCAGTGGGTGATTGACACACCACTGCCGGCCGCACTTGAAGCGGCTATCCGCGCGCAGTTTTTACGCCTGTCGGCCGACGCACCTGAAGCGAGTTTTGCGGTGCGCTCATCGGCCACTGCCGAAGACCTGCCCGACGCGTCGTTTGCGGGCCAGCAAGAAACCTTCCTCAACGTGACGGGCATTGAAGATGTCCTGCACCGCATCAAGGAAGTCTTTGCCTCGCTCTACAACGACCGCGCCATCAGCTACCGCGTGCACAAAGGCTACGCGCATGCCGACGTGGCGCTGTCGGCGGGCGTGCAGCGCATGGTGCGCTCTGATCTGGGCGCGGCGGGCGTGCTGTTCACCATCGACACCGAGTCAGGCTTTACCGATGTGGTCTTCATCACGTCCAGCTACGGCCTGGGTGAACTGGTGGTGCAGGGCGCCGTCAACCCCGACGAGTTTTATGTTCACAAGCCGACGCTGATCAAAGGCAAGTTCCCGGTCATTCGCCGCACGCTGGGCTCCAAGCTGCAGCGCATGGAGTTTGCGTCGGCGCAAGAAAAAGCAGACAGCGGCAAACTCGTCAAGGTGCTGGACACGCCGCCCGAGCAGCGAAATCGTTACTCACTCAGCGACAGCGATGTCATTGAACTGGCGCGTTATGCCTTGATCATTGAAAAGCACTACGGCCGTGCCATGGACATTGAGTGGGGCAAGGACGGTATCGACGGCAAGCTCTACATCCTGCAAGCGCGGCCAGAAACGGTGAAGAGCCAGTCTGCTGGCAAGGTGGAGCAGCGCGTCAAACTCAAGGGCGACAGCAGCAAGAACACCGTGCTGGCCGAAGGCCGCGCCATTGGCCAGAAGGTGGGCACAGGGCCCGTGCGCCTGGTCAGCAGCCCGGCCGAGATGGACCGTGTGCAGCCGGGCGACATCCTGGTCACCGACATGACCGACCCCAATTGGGAGCCGGTGATGAAGCGCGCTGCGGCCATCGTCACCAACCGCGGCGGGCGCACTTGCCACGCCGCCATCATCGCGCGTGAACTGGGCATCCCCGCCGTGGTGGGCTGCGGTGACGCGACCGAGCACCTGACTGAGGGCGCGCTGGTCACGGTGTCGTGCGCTGAAGGCGACACCGGCTTCATTTACGACGGCCTGCTGGAAACCGAAGTCAGCGACGTGGTGCGCGGCGAGATGCCCTACTGCCCCATCAAGATCATGATGAACGTGGGCAACCCGCAGCTGGCTTTTGACTTCTGCCAGATGCCCAATTCCGGTGTCGGCCTGGCGCGCATGGAATTCATCATCAATAACAACATCGGTGTGCATCCCAAGGCGATCCTGGACTATCCCAACCTGGACCCCGACTTGAAGAAGGCGGTGGAGTCGGTGGCGCGGGGACATGCTTCGCCACGGGCCTTTTACGTCGACAAGATCGTCGAAGGCATCTCGACGATTGCCGCTGCGTTCTGGCCCAAGTCGGTCATCGTGCGGCTGTCAGACTTCAAGAGCAATGAGTACAGAAAGCTCATTGGCGGCACCCGCTACGAGCCCGATGAAGAAAATCCCATGCTGGG
>JANNEX010000534.1:0-8020 GCA_031379155.1 Rubrivivax sp. | reverse complement strand
GCGGGGCCGAAACCCCCGCCGCCAATGCCCGCCTCACCGCAGCCCGCAGAGAAGCGCTGCAGAGAACCACCTCAGAGAACCACCGCAAAGAGCTCTAACACTACAAATTAGTATAGAACCAGTAGCCCACGTCGGCCCCATCACCCCTTGAACAGGGGCGACGGGTCCGCAGTGCTCACAAGATGCCCAGCGCTTGGCGCAAAGCGTCACCGGCGGTTTTGTTGAGGCGTATGTTCCAGTTGGGCACGGTGGGCACCACGTCCTTGAAGGCATACCAGACACCGCTAGCGCGCTGTGCAAACTGCCGTGTGTAGCGGTAGTTGTCTTCAAAACCCGCTGGCATGGCGGCAAACTTCAACAGGCGCACGCCACCCACGTCTTCAATGCTGTAGGTCGTGTCGAGCAAGGTGACGTGGTTGGTGCCGTTGCCGTTGCTGACCAGGCGGTTGTTCTGCGTGAAACGTGCTTTGTTGCCATTGGCGTCAAAAACGACGCGTATCTCCACCCGGTTGGTGTACAGCGGGTTGCTGGGTGTGGTGGTGTAGGCGTGCACAAACAGCGCCGTGTTGCCGTTGAGCGTGTTGCCGATCAGGCTGCCTGGGTAGAGCGCGATGACTTCTTCCAGCGTGGTCGCAAAGGGCCAGGTATTGAAGGCTGCGCTGGTGGTGGGCGACGGGGCCACACGCACCTGGTCAGTCGCTGCCGTGGCAATGGCCCAAGGCGTGGCGGTGGTCTGGAAGCCACGGTAGTCCAACGTCGCGCCATCGGGGAAGCGTGTGTTGGCCAGTTGCGGGTGGGCGCTGGGCGTGGGGCCCCAGCCGCCGTAGGACCCACCACCGTCCAGGCTGCCGTAAGCGCGAATGTCGTTCACCACGTCCGACATCAAGCGCCCAGCCAGCGTCAGCGTGGTGCTGCCCACACGTTCATCGGTGTAAGCCTTGCAGTACAGGCTGCGGTAGGGCGCGCGGCTGTCGTTTTTGCCAACGGCCACACCGTCGCTGGGGCAGTCGTACCACTCGGTGCCGGTCCAGTAGCTGCGGTTGCGTGCATAAGGCACCACCACGCCAGCGCTGACGGTCTTGCGCAACTCATTGAAGGTGAACAGGCCGCCGACGTCCAGCACGCTGACATCACCTTCATAGAGGCGCCAGCTGTAGTTGTTAGCGTCGGTGAAGCTGAAGTTGCGCAGCATGGCAAACGCGCCATTGGCTGGCGGTGCCACGGGGGCTGTGTGCTCGGGGATGTTCAGCGCCGTGCGCAACGCCGTCCAGGCCACGGCGTTCAGGCGCTGGTCATAGCGCGTGCGTTCCAGGTCGCGCATGCCACGGAAAACCGCGCCGCTGTATTCCACCCAGTAACGCTGTTGGTTGAGCTGCGCTGTCAGCTCAGCCGGGTAGCCGCTGACGATGCGCAGCAGGCGCAAACCGCCCTGGTTCTGGATGGCCAGCGTGCCGTCGCCAGTGGCGCTGCAGTTGATGCTGGCTTGATCGGACTTGCGCAAGTCGCAGGCGTAGAAGCGGATCTTCAGCCCCGCCACGTCGATGCCCGCGCGGTAGCGCTTGGCGCTTTCCAGTGTGGTATCGCTCTGGCTGGCCAAGGCCAGGTCGGTGACAAACACGGTGTTGCCACCACTGGTCACGGCAGCGGCGTCCAGCAGATTGCCGGCCATGCTGCCGTATTGCTCCAGCGACGTGGCCTGGCGAAAGACACCGTCGGCCCAGCGCACCGTGGACTTGGTGGTGAGCTCGATGCGGTCGACGCCGCCAATGCTCGCGCGCTGGCTGCGGCTGCTCATCTTGGCGCCCGCCGGGAAGGTGGCCGTGGCCGCCAGCAAGTCAGGGTTGGGGCCCCAGTTCACAGGCAGGCCGTTGACGGGGTCGGTGCTGGCGCTCACGCTGTCGGCCAGCGGATGGCTGCGAAACCGCGTCACCACTTCACGCAGCGTTTTGCCGCTGATGTCTTCCACCGCGCTGCGCGTTTCGTTGCTCATGCCGTCGCAGTAAGTGCTGGACTGGGTGGACCCGGCTGCGGCCGCTTTGTTCAGGCTAACTTCCCACTGGGTGGCACAAACTTTCCACTCGCTGCCGGTCCAGTAGACCTGGTTGCGGTTGTAGGGAAAGGCCGTGCCGCCGCTCATGCTGACCCGCACTTCGCTGGCCTTGTAGCGGCCACCGGTGTCCTGCACGCTACTGTCACCGACGAAGACGGTGTAGCTGTAGTTGTTGGCGTCGGCATAGGCAAAACGGCGCAGGCTCACGAAGGGCCCGGGCGCGTCGGCGGTGCCGGCGGGCAGTGACACCTGGCTGGCCACAGCCGCGACCGTGGCCGCAGTCAGGTTCATTTCTGCCAGTGCGGCGGCTGCCGCTAGCTGGGCGCGCGCGGCGGCCGTGCCTTCGCTGCTGGCGGCCAGGCTGGCGGCAATCACCGGCAACTGGGTGGTCGTGGCTTCACGCACCAAGGCCGCCACTTGCGCGGCGGGCACGTTGTTGGCGGTGGCCAGTTGTGTCGTCTGGATGGTCAAGGCACCCAAGGCGCGGCCGGCCAGCAGCACCTCAGCACCTCCGCTGGGCACCAGGAAGGGCGCCAGCGGCAGCGCGCTCAGGCCCAGCGCCTGCTGCACCTGGGTGGCGGCTTCGGTGGCGGTTTTGCCGCTGTCCTTGACGATGTCGGCCACCAGCGTGGTCACCGGGCTGACAAACACATCCTGCGCACCCGGCAGGTTGGTGGCCAGCGTACGCAGCATGAAGGCCGCGCCCACGGCCGCACCGCTGTCCTTGTCGATGGCGGTGGCCGGCACGGCGGCCAGCACGGCGTGTTTGCCAGCGTCGGTTTCCAGGACCTTGAAGCTGTACTTGCCGTCGGCGTCGGTGGTGGCGCTGGGCTCGCCGCTGTCGCAGGCGGCGTTGTCGTTCAGGTCATAACAGACCACGGCTCCTTGCAACGGGCCGTCAGCCACCAAGCCGGTGATGGCCACCGTGGGCGGCGGCGGATCGTCAGGGCTGCGGTCGCAGGCGGCCAGCAGCGCCAGCAAGGACGCGGTGGCTAACTGCGAGAGTGCGCGTGAAAGTGGGCGGGACGGTGATGGCATGACGGCCTCCTTGGCAGTGCTTGTGCGTGTGGCACCGACGGTTGTGCCGGTGTGCACGCAAGGTAGGCGGGCGGGCCAGGCCCTACACCCCCCGAACAGTGGGTAAACGCGCGCCGCTCAACCCATTGGTGGATGAATTTCATTCAGCGGGCGGCCACCATGGCGCCGCCCATGCGAAGCCACGCCACTTCACCGCCAGCCGCCAAGCCAGCCCGTGCACTTGCGGCGTTAGCTTCGTTGTGCCGTTTGAAACTGCACGCCGAAGTCTTGATACCGGCCGTGCTTGAAGCCCTGCACCAGTTGGTGCCCAGCTACCGCAACTTGTTTGACTGGACTGACGAGCAGGGCCGCCTGGTGCGCTACTTCATTGAAGGGCCTATCGACGCCGACATCGCGCGCCTGTACTTCGACGAATTCCACAACCGCCGCGACGCCGAAGCCATGCCGCGCTTTGACACCTTGCAGCGCCTGCCGCCGGGCGTGCGCGGCGCTGACGAGTTGGACCACGCGGGCTTTTTCGGCTCTGCGCTATACCGCGAAATCTGGCGCCCGCAGGGCTTTCACACCCGGCTGGAGGCGGTGGTGCGCGGGCGTGGCGGGCAGCTCATGGGCTCGCTGGTGCTGTACCGCGCGCCGGGCGAAGCACGCTTCACGCGCGAAGAAGAAGTGCGCCTGGCTTCGGTGTTGCCCGTGCTGGCTGCGGGTCTGCAAGCCAACGGCCCGGCCGTGGCCGATGACCGCCACGTGCCCAGCCCCGAAGCTGCAGAAACGCTTTTGCTGACCCTGCAAGGCCAGGTCTGCCACGCCAGCCCGGGGGCGCAGCGGCTGCTGCTGATGGCCGAAGGCGGCGCCTCGCGCGACACGCTGTCGCGCCCGTTGGACCTGCTGGGTGGCCCCTTGCTGCCCATGCTGCTGGCGCGCCTGCGCGAACGCGCACGTGCGCCCACCGAACACGCGCTGGCGCCGCCGCCGTCCATTACCCACGAAACGTCGGGTGGGCAGTTTGTGGCCAGTGGTGTGCTGCTGCGGCCGCAGCAGCCAGGTCAGCCGGACGCCGCACCCCTGGCCCAAGTCACGTTGCGCCGGCTCGAGCCGCACCGCGTGGCGCTGGAACGCGCGCTGCGCGCCTTGCCACTCACGCCTGGGCAGGCGGCCGTGTGCCGGGGCCTCTATCACGGCCACAGCCACAACCAGATCAGCGGGCAGCTGGGCGTGGCACCGGCCACCGTGGTCGACCATGTGCGCAAGGTCTACCGCGCACTGGAACTGCACTCGGCGCTGGAGTTGCGCGCGGCGCTGGACGGGCGTATCGCCGGCGTCTGAGGCTGGGCACAGGTCAAGCGCGCAGCTCAAGCGCACAGTCCAGGCTTGACAATGGCCGTGGTAGCCCCCACCTTGGGCGCTGAAGACGACCATGCACACACCCCGCCCGCCATCGCCATCGCCATCCTGCGCTTGCGCTTTTGCGCAGCGCCGTTTGTTCACGGCCCTGCTGCTGGGCGCCGCCGCCGCGCCCGCGCTGGCCGTGGTGCCCGAATGCCAACGCTCGGCCGCCACCAAGCTGGTGCCGGCGTCACAGGTCGAAGGTGCGGCGCAACAGCAGTACGCACAACTGATGCGCGACGCACGTGGCAAAGGCGCGCTGGCCACTGAAGCCGACCCGCAACTGCAACGCCTGCGCTACATCGCCGCGCGCATCGTGCCGCTGACGCCAGCGTGCAATGAACGCGCCAAGCAGTGGCGCTGGGAAGTCATCCTGCTGGCCAGCCCGCAGGTCAACGCCTTTTGCATGCCCGGCGGCAAGATCGCCTTCTTCAGCGGCATCCTGAGCAAACTCAAACTGGGCGACGACGAGGTGGCCATGATCATGGGCCACGAAGTGGCGCACGCGCTGCTCGAACACGCGCGCGAACGCATGGCCAAAGGCGCCGGCACCAGTCTGGGTTTGCGCCTGGGCGCGGCGCTGCTGGGCCTGGGCAACGTGGGCGACATGGCCGCGCAAGGACTGGCCAACCTGGCGACGCTGAAGTTTGGCCGCGACGACGAAAGCGAAGCCGACGCGCTGGGCCTGCTGCTGGCCGCGCGTGCGGGCTATGACCCGCGTGCGGGCGTCACGCTGTGGCAGAAGATGGGCGCGCTGAGTGCGGGCAAAGGCGCGCCCGAATGGCTGTCCACCCACCCGGCCGGGGCCACACGCATCAAGGAGATTGAGGCAAGGCTGCCCAAGGTGCTGCCGGAGTTTGAGAAGGCGGAGAAGCCGGCGCGCAGGTTTGCGGCACTGGCTTGAAGCGGCCGCTGCGGGCGCGCAGCCAGCGGCAAGCTACCACTTGGACGGCAACTCCTTGACGAGCACAATGCGCCGCCGCGCCACCCGCAAACAGCCGGCACGTTTCAAGTCGGCCATCACGATGGTGACCATGGCGCTGGTGCAGCCCAGCAGTTGACCGATCTCTTTGTGCGACGGCGCCGGGTCCCAGATAAAGGGCAGCTGCCCCTGGGCTTGGGTTTCGAGCAGCGCTTTTAGCTGGCCGTAGACGCCGTGCAGCGCGATGTTGCGCAGCCCCAATGTGGCGGCGCGGGCGCGGCGGATGACCCGTGATATCAGCTCAAATGCAAAGTTAGGCTCGGCAGCCAGGTGCTGCTCCAGCGTGCGCCGCGTCACCAGCGCGCAAATGCTGGGCTCCAGCGTTTCGACGCTGGCCGAGCGCGGGCCGCCGTCCAGCCCCATCTCGCCCACGTATTCACCGGGGCCGTAAACGCCGTAGGTGATTTCCTTGTCGTCAGCGCCCACGCTGTAGGCACGCAGGCGGCCGCTGAGCAAGATGAACAGGCTGTCGCCGCGGTCACCCTCGGTGATGATCTGCACGCCCTTGCGCAGGCGGCTGATGACGCCACGGCGCGCCAGTGTGCGCAGTGAATCGGACAGCGGCGCTTGCTCAATCGGATCGGCAGTTTCGGTCTTGGGCATGGTGCACATGAAGCCGTGGCGCCACTGGCACCCCGGCCCATGGCCGCACCATGCTACACAGCCTGAAGGCCCATGCCCATGCCCGCAGTGCTGCCCACAGTGCCGCCGGCACTGTTGCCCACACTGCCGCGCAAAGCCCCCACCATGGGCGGCAACAGCGCCACCTGGCGCACCAGCTCACCGATGCTGCCGGCGCCGGTCTTGCTGCGGATGCTGCCGATTTGCGTGCGCACGGTGGCCACGCCAACGCCTTTGATGCTGGCAATCGCTGTCGGCCGCACGCCCGCGCACAGCAGTTCCAGCACCCGCGTCTCGGCGGAGGTGAGGCGCATCAAGCGCGCAAAGCCTTCCAGTGGCAGACGCTCGCAGACCAAGCGCTTGCCCAGCACCAGCAGCGTGCTGGCCTCACTGTCTTGCGCGCGCCCGCCCATGCCGCTGGGCAGCGGCACCACCGACACGCTTACGCGGTGCAGCCCCGTGCCCAGCGTCACCAGTTTGCGCAGGCCGCGCTGCGTGGCGGCCAGTGCGTCGTACAGCGGCGCCACGTCTTGTGAACGCTGGGCGCGCAGCGTGCCGCCCATCAGTTGCAGCGGGTGTTCGGCGTCGAGTTCCTGGCGCGCGGCGTGGTTGATGTAGAGCACGTGGGCGTCGGCGCTGACCAGCAGCATGCCGTAGTCAATCTCGTCCAGCATGTGGCTCAGGCAGCCGCCAAGCGCCTTGCCCGTGCTGCGCCGCTCGGGCCCGAAGTAGTGGACAAGTTGCCGCGCCGCGCTGGCTTCGGTCGCGCTTGAGCTTGTGACTTCAAACATGGTGTTCCCCTGGTGTCTGTTATCGACGCGCGTCTTTGCGCATCGGTGCTGACTGTGGGGACTGTCGGCGGTGCTGGGCGGTAAATCCGCGCGCCAGGCTTGGTGAACTATTTACCGTCGGCGTCAAGCCACAGGCGCGGCGGCAGGCGCGCCAGCGTTTGCACCAGGGCGCTGAGCGTGGCGTGGCCGGTCTTGCTGCGCAGCGCGCCGATGTGGCTGCGCACGGTGCTCACGGCCAGGCCCAGTTGCTGCGCGGCGTGGGTGGCACTGTGGCCCTCAGACAGGGCTTGCAGCACACGCTGCTCAGCCGGGCTCAGGCCATGGGCCTGTCCGTAGGCCAACAGGTCGGGTGTCAGTGTGGACGTTAGCGCGGGCGGCGAGTCCAGGGCCAGCAGCAGCAGGGTCCGCCCCGAGGCCAGCGGCGCCAGCGCTTGCAAGGCGGCGGCATAACCCCCAGGTTGACCGGGCCAGCGCAAGGCTTGGCGTTGGCCCATGGCGGCGGCGCGCAAGGCCTGGGCAAACTCGGCCCGGTGCGGCAGCGCCGTCGGTTGCAAGCTGTTCTGTGCACCCAGCTGCAAGGGCTGGCCCGCCGCCAACAAGCGCTGCGCAGCGCGGTTGGCATGCTGCGGCCGGCCCTGCTCGTCCAACAGCCACAGCGGCCAGGCCAGCGCGTCGGCCAAACGCTCCAGGGCTGGCGCCAGGTCGGCTGACGGCAAGTGGGTGCTCGGCTTGGGCATGTCTGCACCTTAAGGCTTGTGGCCTAGGCTGGCATCGGCAGTCGGGTAGATGCGGCGCGCAATCGCCTACCTCAAAGCTATGATCCTAGAAACGGCAGTTGACCGCTCGCCCTGCTTCTAACCGGACAGGCCTACCGGAAATTACCGATTTTGGTGAGAAGGTCCTGCAATTTTTCCGGGTCGACTGGTTTGACCAGGTGATAGTCAAAGCCCGCCTCTTTGGTGCGTTCGCGATCTTCCGGTTGCCCGTATCCAGTCATGGCGATGAGGACAGGTTTGTCGGTCTGCTGCCGGATGCGTCGCGCCATCTCGTAGCCGTCTATGCTTGGCAGACCGATGTCAAGCATTGCGACATCCGGGTTATTGGAAAGTGCTGCTTGCAGGCCGGCAGGTCCGTTCATCGCGGTTTGGACTTCAT
>JANNEX010000472.1:0-3271 GCA_031379155.1 Rubrivivax sp. | reverse complement strand
TGCGTGGCCGCCACCACGGCCACAAACTGGGCCGGCGCAATGCCCACCAGCAAGGCCACGAGCACCAGCACACTGTCGCGGATGAGGTCGTCGAGCAGGTGATTGCGGTTGTCGCTCCACAGCGTCATCTGGCGCTGGCTGTGGTGCAGCGCGTGCAGTTGCCACCACCAATTGAGGCTGTGTTGGGCGCGGTGCAGCGCGTAGTCCACGGCGTCAAACAGCAGCAGGTAGAGCACGAAGCTGACGATGGCGATGTCCGTCACACCGGGCCACAAAGCGTCCAACGACAGGCCCTGCCAGCCGGCCAGGCGCAACTCGCCCGTCAGCGCGTCCCACAGCGGGTCAAGACTGAAAAACAGCACGACGCGAAACAGGCCCAGGCGGTGGATGAGGGTGTAGATGATGTCGGTGCGAACCGCCGCGCGGTCGGTGACGGCCTCCACCGGGCGCCAGCGTTCCAACGCTGCAAACAGCGTCACCATGACGGCCAACTGGAGCAGCCCCACCAGCAGCCAGCCGGTGGCGCGGTAGCCCTCTTCCAGCAAGTTGCCCATGCCGGCCTCGAACATCAACGGCTGCACGGCGGCTTCAAACAGCCACTGCTGCGCCCTGTCGAAAAGTTGCAGCGGCGAATTCACCGCGCAAGCCCCATGGCGACGGCAAACTGCGGGTGTTCACGCAGCGTGGCAAAACACAGGCCGCGCGCTTTCAGGCCCTGGATCAGCGGCTCCAGCACCGCCGGTGCCCAGGCGTCTTTGCGTGACCAGATACCCAGGTGGGCCAGCAACACGTCCCCGGGTTTGATGTCATTCAAGGCCTTCTTCAGCAAGGCGCCGTTGGGATACTTTTCGCTCGGCAATTCGTCACCCAAAAAACCTGCGGCTGACCAGCCCACGTGGGCCCAGCCACACGACTGCGCGGCTGCCAGCAAGCCCGGCGAAGTTTTGCCACCCGGCGCGCGAAAGACCGAAGACATGCGCGTGCCGGCCATCGCCACCAGGCGCTGCGCGGGCCGTTGCAGTTCTGCGCAATACGCGGCGGCGTCCAGCACCCGCACCTTGCCGGCTTGTGGCCCTTGCGTGGGCTTCAAACGCAGACCGCTGGCGGTGTCGGCCAACCACACGTCATGGTCCCAGGTGTGTGAGCCAAAGGCGTGGCCTTCGGCGGCGCGCGCGCGCCACCAGGGTGCCCATTCGTCATCCAGGCTGGCGCCGCCGTCCAGCGTGCGTTCGTTGGCCAGGAAAAAGGTGGCCTTGACGCCGTGGCGCTTGAGCACATCGGCCACCAGCGGCGCCACGCCCATGTGGCCGGTGTCAAAGGTCAAGTAGATGGGCTTGTCGCATGCGGCGACTGCCGCGGCACAGCTGAGCCACAGAGCTAACGCCGAAAATGAGCTACTGCCGAGGCGCATGGTCCAGCGTCCACACCCCGTGTGGCGAGCGGCCGACATCGATCTGGCGCACCACCTTGGCGCTGGGCAGGTCAATGAAGCTGAGCTTCTTGGCCCAACGCGAGGTGAACATTAGCGTGCGCCCATCGGCCAGCATTTCCATGCAGTCGGGCCCGCCGGGCGCCGGGTACTGGGTCACCACGGCCAGCGTTTGCGTGTCGATGAGGCTGATGGTGTTGGCCACGCGGTTGCTGACGAACACATGGCGCTTGTCGCCGCGGGCGCGAAAGGCGTGCGCGCCGTTGCCTGTTTCAATGCGCTTGATGAGCTTGGGCGCAGCGCCGCTGACGTCGTAGGCTTCGACAAACTTGTCGCCCGTCATGCCCACCAGCAGCGTGCGGTCGTCTGCGGTCAAGAACAGGTCAGCCGGCAGCTTGCCGACTTTGATCTTCCAGCGCGGCGTTTGTGTGGCCAAGTCGATGGCCATCAATTCGTCGCTGTCTTGCATCGACGCATAGACCACCGTGCTTTTGCTGTCTATCGACAAATGGCTGGGTGTGCGCGGAGCTTCAATGCGCTTGACCAGTTTGATGGGCTCGCTCGCGGCAGCGCCCAACCAGCGGTAAATGTCGACATGGTTGAGCCGGTTGGCCGCCGTCACAAACCACTTCATGTCGGGCGAAAAGCGCAGGTGATAGGGGTCAGCAATGCCGTTGAGCGTGCGCTGCACCGCGCCCGTGGCGGGGTCGATAAAGGTCAGCGAATTGCCACTGGCGTTGGCCACGATGAGGGTTTTTTCATCGGGCGCCAGGTACAGGTGGTGAGGCTCTTTGCCGGTGGCCAAGCGCCGCGTCTGCGTGAAGGTGGCGGGGTCGATCAGGCTGATGTCGGCGTCGAGCGAATTCAGCACGAAGATGGGGCGCTTGCCTGGAGCCACACCCTGGGCCACGCCTTGCGCCGTGGCCGCCCCCATGGCCCCTGCACACAGCCCCAGCACAACAAACCGCATGCGCCAGCGGTGTCCGAAAGTAAGCCTCATCACGCGCAGTCACGGCCAGAGAAACGTCGATCAATCACACACTGGCTCATGCAGGGTACTCCGGGGCCAAAGGGCCAAGCCCTCAATGGTACCCAATAGGTGCGCCGGGCCCGTAGCAATGCGTTGCAATGCTGGCCCTGGGCGCGCCGGTCAGGTGCTGGGCAGCCAACACAATGACCTGCCATGTCACCCGGCCTCTCACCCACCTTGTCCCCTGCCTTTTCACCCTTTAACCAGACCCTGTTGCTGACCACCTGCATGCTTTTGGTGGCGGCCTTGTCGCTGACCGGCTTTGGGTTGCGACAACGCCGCTACGAAGGCTGGCGCTGGTGGGTGGCCGCGCTGTGGCTGACCTGCACCGGTGCGGCCGTGGGCGCGCTGTTGCCCGGGCCTCTGGGCGCAGGCTTGTCCAGCCTGCTCTTGATGCCCTGGCCCGCCGTGGCTTTGATAGGCCTGCGCCGCTTTCACCCGCGCCAGGCCTTGCCGGGCAGTGAGCGTGTGGACGGCGCGGTGCTGCTGGGCGCGCTGCTGCTGGGCGGCGTGGGCGCAGCGGCTGGCGCTGAAGGTGCGTGGCTGCTGTTTGCGGCCCACCTGGTGGTGCACCTGTACTGCGCTGTCGTGCTTTTCATGGGCCCGGCCGAGCGCGAATTTGCACCCGTGCAGATTCTGGGCGCAGCCATTGGATTGACGGCCTTTGCGCCCGGCCTGGTCAGCGCGCTGGGGCCCCAGGGCATGGCCGCCTTGCCGGCCCGAGCTGTGGCTGCGGCATTGGGCGCGGTGGTGCTGGCCTTTGTCGCCATCACCTTGGTGTGCGAACGCACCGAACGCCAACTGCGTGACTC
>JANNEX010000468.1:0-2287 GCA_031379155.1 Rubrivivax sp. | reverse complement strand
GCCGGCGTAGTCTTCGCTGAAGGCTTTGGTGAAGAGGCCCTTTTTGGACACCATGTCGGGGTTGGCGTCCAGCACCAGCAGCTTGGACTTGGGCTTGGCCTGCTTCAGGTACCAGGCAATCTGGCAAGCACGTTCATACGGCCCGGGCGGGCAGCGGTAGGGTGCCAGCGGAATGCTCATCACCACCACGCCGCCGTCGTTCATGGCCAGCAACTGCTGGCGCAGCGCCACGGTTTGCGCGCCGGCCTTCCAGGCGTGCGGGATGCTGGCCTGCGCGGCGGCGTCCATGCCGGCGATGTTGTCGAACATGAAGTCAACGCCGGGCGACAGCACCAGGCGGTCGTAGCCCAGCACCTCGCCGCTGGCCAGGCGCAGTTGGCGCTTATCGGCGTCCACTGCGCTGGCGCTGTCGTGCACCAGGCGCACGCCGTGTTGGGCCAGGCCGGCGTAGTTCAGGGTGATGTCCTTCATGGTCCTGCTGCCACCCAACACCAGGTTGGACATGGGGCAAGAAATGAATTCGCGACTGGGTTCCACCAGTGTCACTGCAATTTGGCCGTTAGACCACAGGCGCAGGTACTTGGCGGCAGTGGCGCCTCCAAAGCCGCCACCCACCACCACCACGTGGCCCAGGGACTTGCTGCCTTCGGTCAAGGCGCAGCCGGCCAAGGCTGAGGCGGTGGTGCTGGCGGCGGCCAGCTTGAGCAGGGCGCGGCGTGAAAGTAGGTGTTGCATGTTGGGCTCCTCTTTCACTGTGCGCTTTGGCTGGCGAAGTAGGCCGCCATGAGGTCGATCTGCTCGTCGCTGTAGCCCTTTGCCAACTGGTGCATCAGCGTGGCCGGACGTTTGCCGTCACGAAAGTCGCGCATGCTTTGCGCCAGCGTGGCCGCCGGCATGCCGGCCAGGCGCGGCATGCGGCCCGTGCTGCGGCCAGCGGTGCCGTGGCAGTTGGCGCAGTTGGCCGCCAGGTAGCTGGCGGCGCGCAGGTCGGGTGCGGCCGGCTGGGCCAGGGCGATGGCCGTTAGGGTCAGCATTGCCGCAAAGGCGGCAAGGCGGGTGACAAGCATGGGTTTCATCGGTGTTCTCCTGGCACGAAGCGGTGTGGGCAAGCGGCTGAGCGGGCCGATTCTGACAAAGTTGCTGATGAAATAGACACTACACGACTAGTAGCGTATGCTACCGAACATGTGGACCCTGCTCATCACCACCCTGCCCACGCAGCCCAACGCCGTGCGTCTGCGTGTCTGGCGTTCGCTCAAACAACTGGGTTGTGCGGCTTTGCGTGACGGCGCCTACCTGCTGCCGCAGGCGCAGGGCGCGGCCTTTGAGCCACTGGCCGACGAGGTGCGCGCGCACGGCGGCAGCGCGTCGGTGCTGTCTTTGGCCGCGCGCAGCCCAGAGCAGCAGCAAGAATTGCTGGCCCTGTTTGACCGCAGCGCCGCTTACGCCGACTGGCGCGAAACGGCAAACGCCCTGAAGCATGACTTGCCCCAACTGGTCAAGCCCGAGGCGCGCAAGCGCTGGCGCGCCGTGACTGAGGGCCTGCAAGCGGTGCAAAAGACCGACTACCTCAGCGGCCCCGCCAGCGCGCAAGCGCTGCAAGAGATGGACACCCTGCGCCTGGCGGTGGAGGCGCGCTTTTCGCGCGGTGAACCGCAGGCTACACCGGCCAGCGACATCAAGCTGCTGGACGCGCGCAAATACCAGCGCCGCCGCTGGGCCACGCGCGCGCGGCCAGGTGTGGACCGCATGGCTTGCACCTGGCTCGTCCGCCGCTTTATCGACACGCAAGCCCGGTTTGTCTGGCTGCAAGACCCGGCGCAGTTGCCACGCGGCGCGCTGGGTTTTGACTTTGACGGCGCGACCTTCACCCACGTGGGCGCGCGCGTAAGTTTTGAAGTGCTGGCCGCCAGCTTCGGCTTGTTGGGGGACCAGGCGCTGGCGCGTTTGGGCCGTGTCGTGCGCTACCTGGACGTGGGTGGCATGCCGGTGCCCGAAGGCGCGGGCCTGGCGGCCGTGTTGGCGGGCCTGCGTGAAGTGCATGCGGATGACGACGCGCTCATTGGCGCAGCGGCCGTGGTCTTTGACGCGCTCTACGCCACGCCGGAAGTGTCGACGTGAAGAGCGACATGAAGCCTGGCAGCGGTCTAACCCGCAAACCAGACCCGGTCAGCTTGTGGCAAGCCTTCGCCTTCTGGCTCAAGCTGGGCTTCATCAGCTTTGGCGGCCCGGCCGGGCAGATTGCCATCATGCACAGCGAACTGGTGGAGCGCAGGCGCTGGATCAG
>JANNEX010000455.1:0-14419 GCA_031379155.1 Rubrivivax sp. | reverse complement strand
CCATTGACCACGCCAGGCCGCGCCCGTTCGCTCACGTCGGCCTTGCACAAATACTCGCCTCGGTCATTGAAGACGCGCACCGTCGCGCCGTGGCGGATGCCACGCGCCAGCGCGTCACTGGCGTGCAGTTCCAGGCGCGGTTCGGGGTCGGCAGCGCGCAGGCTTGGCACATTGACGAAGGTGGAATTCATGAAGTGGCGCGCCGGTGGAGAAATCATGGCCAGCGGATAGCGCGTGGCCAGCGCCGGTGAAGAGCGCACACTTTCGTAGTTAGGCACATGGTCAGGCAAGCCAAGCAGGGGGTGCACGGCCCAGGCTTTGCCGCTGGGCGTGGGGAAGCCGCCGTGGGCAAAGGGTGCGTCGGCGATCTTGAGTTTGCTCCAGCCTTTGGCTTGCAGTTCTTGCGTGTCGACCTGCTCGGCAGAAAAAGCATTGCGCGCCATGGTCTCGTCGCTGTCGGAAAAACACCCATCGGTGAAGCCCATGCGCCCGGCCAGGTCGCGAAAAATCTGTGCGTTGGAGCGCGCCTGCCCCACGGCCGCGATGGCCGGCGTGTTGAGCATGGCGTAGGTGTGGCCATATGTGACGTGGGCGTCCCAGTGTTCAAGCTGCGTCGTGGCAGGCAGCACGTAATCGGCAAAGTCAGCGGTGTCGGTCTGGAAGTGTTCCAGCACCACGGTGAAGAGGTCTTCGCGCGCAAAACCCTGGGCCACTTTGCTGCTGTCGGGCGCCACGGCCAGTGGGTTGCTGTTGAAGACGACGACGGCCTGCACCTGGGGCCCGAAGCTGGGCGATGCTTCGCGCAGCAAGTCGTCGCCAATCGTCACCATGTTGATGGTGCGTGGCTTGCGCTGGCCCAGCAGGTCAGGCCGCTGCAACCAGGCGTCGCGCCTGGCGTGGCGAAACCAGCCGCTGGCCGACAACAACAGCCCGCCCGCCGCGTCGCGCCAGGCACCCGTCAAACACGGCAGCAAAGCCACCAGGCGCGCGGCATTGCCACCACCCCGCACACGCTGCATGCCGTAGTTCAAGCGTATCGACGCCGGCTTGGTGTTGCCGTATTCGCGCGCCAGCTCCATCACTTCAGCCGCCGTGATGCCGCACACTTCAGACGTTCGCTCTGGCGGCCATTGCAGCGCGCGTTCACGCAGCGCGGGCCAGCCTTGCACATGCTGATTCAGGTAGTCATGGTCGAGCCAGTCGTGCACGATCAACTCGTGCATCAAGCCCAGCGCCAGGGCGCCGTCGGTGCCCGGCAGCAAGGCGATGTGCTGGTGGCACTTCTCGGCCGTTTCTGTCTTGCGCGGGTCTATGCAGATGAGCCTGGCACCCGCACGTTTGGCCTGCTGCGCAAGGGTCCAGAAGTGCACGCTGCTGGTGATGGGGTTGCTGCCCCAGATGAGGATGAGTTTGCTGTGCGCAAACTGCTCGACATGCATGCCGACCTTGGCGCCATAGGTGGCAATCAGCGCTTCGCCGCCGGCCATGCTGCAGATGGTGCGGTCCAGCAAGCTGGCGCCCAGCTTGTGAAAGAAGCGCGCGCCCATGCCGTCGCCCTGCACCAGGCCCATGGTGCCGGCGTAGCTGTAGGGCAGGACGGCTTGCGGGTCGCGCGCGGCGATGGTTTTCAGGCGGCTGGCGATGTCGTCCAGCGCCTGGTCCCACGTCACCGGCTCAAAGCGGCCTTCGCCTTTTTTGCCCACGCGCTTCAGAGGCGTGAGCAAGCGGTCTGGGTGATAGGTGCGCTCGGCATAACGGCTGACCTTGGTGCACAGGGTGCCGTGTGTGGGCGGGTGGTTGGGGTCACCCGCCACGCGAATGACACGGCCGCCCTGCACGCTGACGTGCAGGGCGCAAGTGTCGGGGCAGTCGTGCGGGCAGACGCCCTGGACGGTGCGGGTGTCGGTGGACGTTTGGGCCGTGGCGGTGTCGGTGTCGGTGTCGGTCATGCCCGGCACTGTGCCACAGCGCCGCCTGCTCACCAGCATGCACAACCCGGCGTCACAACCCGGCGTCATCACCCGGCGTCATCACCCGGCCTCACTTCAGCCTCGGTTCGGCCTCGGTTCGGCCTCGGTTCAGCCTCAAGTCGGCGTCAGGTGGGCCAGCGTGACGCTGGCGTGACGGCCAAGCCCCCAACATCGGCGCCGTGATGCGAGATGATTCCGACATGAAGCACCCCGCCCCGTTGACGCTGCACTTGCATGGCAGCGCCCGCGCCGTGGCAGCCGATGGCAGCAGCCTGGCCTTGCGTGGCCGCGCTGCGGCACTGGTGGCCTGGGTGGCGCTGGACGGCAGCGTCAGCCGCGAACGCGCAGCACAGCTGCTGTGGCCAGACTCACCCAACCCGCGCCAGTCGCTGCGCCAGCAATTGCTGCGTTTTCGTCAGGCGCTGGGTACAGCTTTGCTGCAAGGTGACAGCACCTTGATGCTGGCCGCTGGCGTGGTGCTGGCAGCCGCAGCCCCGGGTGCGCTGCTGCTGGCCGACGAAGCAGCCACCGAAGAAGGTTTCGGCCCTTGGCTGGCCGAGCAGCGCCAGCGCCAGCGCCAACAGCAGATCGAACCTATTCAGCAAGCCTTGGCCGGCGCCGAAGAAGCCGGTGACCTGGACCAGGCCCTGGCCCACGCGCAGGCTTTGCTGGCGCACGACGGTCACGACGAACAACACCACGCCGCGTTGATGCGCGTGCACTACTTGCGCGGTGAACAAGCCGCCGGCCTGGCCGTCTTTGAGCGCCTGTCGGCCATGCTCAAACAAGACCTGGCGACCAGCCCCGCAGCGGCCACGCGGCAACTGGCGCAGGCCTTGCGGCGCGGCGCGCCGGCCACGTCCAGCTCAGCCTCCAACATCGCCCAGGCCACGCTGCCGCTGGTGCTCAAACGCCCGCCCCTGCTGGCCGGGCGCGAAGCTGAACTGGCCGCCGTGCGCGGCGCCTGGCAGCAAGGCCTGGCGGTGTTGATCGAAGGTGAAGCCGGCCTGGGCAAAAGCCGCCTGGTGGCCGAGCTGACGGCGGCCGACCCGCAGGCCTGGCTGATGTCAGGCCGCCCTGGCGACAGCGGCGCGCCCTACGCCACGCTGGCGCGGCTGCTGGCGGCCAGGCCGCAGGCGGATCAGCGTGTCAGCGCAAGCGCCCAACACAGCTTGCAGTGCCTGAACGGCACGTCCGCCAAGCACACCAGCCCGCTGCGCCCCGGCGCACTGGCCAGCGCGCTGGCTGAGCTGCTGCAAAACCATGCCGTGCACACCCTGGTGCTGGACGACCTGCACTTTGCCGACGACGCCACGATTGAACTCGTGGCTGGCCTGGTCAGCAGTGGCGACAACAGCGCCAGCCGCAGTTCCAACATCAGCTTGCGCTGGCTGTTTGCACAACGCCCCGCCGAAGCGCCAGCGCCTTCAGCCCGGCTGCGCGACGCACTGCTGGAGCAACAGCGCCTGCACGTCGTGGCGCTGGCGCCCTTGCAGCCGGCAGCCGCGCAAACGCTGGTCGACGCACTGGCCATTCCCAACCTGCACGGCGCCACGCTGGCCGCCGCGCTGGTGCGCCACACCGGCGGCAACCCGCTGTTCATGTTGGAAACGCTCAAACAAGGCCTGGCCGACGGCAGTCTGGCGCGCGGCGAACTGCCACGCCCGGCCAACGTGGGCGCGCTGATCGAACGGCGCTTGCAGCGCTTGAGCGAAGGCGCGCTGAACCTGGCGCGCGTGGCGGCCATTGCCGGGGCCGACTTCAGCATCGAACTGGCCGAAGCGGCCATCGGCCACAGCGCGGTGCAACTGTCCAGCGCCTGGCAAGAACTGCAAGACGCGCAAGTGCTGCGCGACGAAGCCATGGCGCACGACCTGGTGGCCGACGCCACCTTGCGCGGCGTGCCGCCGGTGGTGGCGCGGCGGGTGCATGCACAGTGTGCGCAGTGGTTGGCGCAGCATGGTGGCGAGCCCGCGCGTGTGGCGCGGCACTGGCAGGCAGGGGGCCAACCCCAAGCCGCTGCTGCGGCCTTCGAACAAGCCGCCTTGCGCGCCCGCCAGGCGGCGCGCCAAGCCGAAGAGGCCAGCCTGTACGCACAGGCAGCACAGGCCTGGGCCGACGCTGGCCAGAACGACGCCCGCTTTGAAGCGCTGGCTTTGCGTGTGACGGCGCTGATTGACGCACAGTCCGATGAAGCCGCCTTGGCCGAAGCACGTGCCCTGCCTGGCCAGGCCCGCACCGACGCACAACGTGTGCGCGGCCTGCGTGTACTGACCGACCAACTGGGCCAGCGTGGGCCTTTTGAAGAAGCCGTTGAGGTGGGCGAAAAAGGCATCGCCCTGGCGCGCCAACTGGGGAAAGCACCTGGCGCCCAGGAAGAACTGGTGCGCTTGATAGGCGTCACGGCCGGCAACCAGATCAAGATTGGCCGCACGCAGCAGGCCTATTCGCTGATGCTGCCCGTGCGCGACTGGGTCGACCGCGAAGCCGACGACTCGCTGCGCCAAATCTGGTACGGCTACTGGGCCGCCGTGCTGGGCCACACGGGTCGGCTGCGCGAAGGCGTGGCCAGCTTTGACGTGGCCATTGCCTGCGCCCAGCGCACGGGCGAGCGCGCGGTGCAAAGCATGGCACTCTTGAACCAGAGCGTGGTGTTGCGCACCATGGGCGCACTGGAGCGCGCCTTCGAGGGCGCGCGCCTTGGCCTTGAGCTGTCGTCAAGCGATGCCGACAACGCCAACCACCGCCTGGCACGCCTGATGCACGCGCGCAACGAAGCCGAGACCGGCCGCTTCACCCCGACGCAACTGGCGCTGGACGAACTGTTGCCTGGCTTCGAAGCCATGGCCGCGCCCTTTTGGGTGCATGCCGTGCGCGCCACACAGGCCCGGCTGTGGCAGCACCTGGGCCAGCACGCGCGCGCGCTGCAAGCGCTGAAGCTGGACGACAGCGGCCTGCCCGCCTGGATGCAAGCCGGGCGCTTGTGGATCAAGCTGGAAATTGAACAGTGGCTGGGCCTGCCCCTGGCAGTTGAACCCGCGCGGCAGGCCGTGGCACTGCTGGACGGTGACGTCAACCGCCGCACCGCCAACGCCGTGCGCGGCCTGCGCTTTGCGCCGCCGCAGGCTGTGCTGGACCAGGCCAGCGCGCTGGCCGAACGGGCGCGCAGCCAAGAACTTTTTGGCGCAATGGCTGCGCTGCAACTGCACTGCGCCCATGCTGCCCTGGCCTTGAAGCAACACGAACATGCTGTCAGCGCGGCGCGCCAATTGCTGGGCCTGCTGCATGAAGGCTATGTGCCCGACTTTGTCTACACACCCGAAGCCTGGTGGGTGGCCGGGCAGGCGCTGAGCGCGGCGGGCGATGAGGCTGGCGCGCGCCAGGCCTGGGCCCAGGGCCAGGCGTGGGTGCAGCGCGCGCTGGCGCAAGTGCCGGCGCCTTTCATCGAATCTTTCCTGCACCGCAACCCTGTGAACCGTGAGCTGCTGGCCTTGGTGGCCACGCCCCCCTAACTGCGCGGGCTTGGACCTGTGCGGCGTGACGGCTGCGTGACGCCCTGTTGAGCAGACTGGCTCACCGTCGGCCCCATGCGCCGCCACTCGCCATAGGGAGTCAACCAGATGGTCCAGCACCTGCACACCGCGCCCCGTCACCACACGCTCAGGCCAAATCTCTTCTTCGCTGGCTGCCTGGTCGCGGTCCTGCTTGTCGCCTGCGGCGGCGGCGGTGATGGTGGCGGCGCCGTCGACCCGGCGCCCGAGCCCAGGGCCACGGGCGTGGCCATCGTCACAGCCGCCGCCGCGGCCACCATCGTCGCCGATGACGGCGCGAAGGCGCAAATTCCTTTTGCAGCGGCGTTTGGCACTTTTGAGGCCGCCATCAGCAAGGACTCATCAGGGGCGCCACCCCTGGCTGACGGCATGGCACCCGTGGGTGCCGTCTACTCGCTCACGCCCCACGGTACACGCTTCAAGCAGCGGGTCCGGGTGACGCTGCCTTTCGACCCTGCTGCGGTGCCAGCGGGCGCCACGGTGGTGATCGCGCGCGCCAATCCCGGCGGCGGCTGGACCCTGCTGCCGGCCACGGTGGAGGGCCGCACCGTCAGCACCTTGACCGAAGGCTTTTCGTTTTACATGCCCGTGGTGATCGGTCGCGCCAGCTTCCAATTGGTCGATCCTTATGCCGAGTTTTCGCTTCAGGGCCAGCCGAGCATCGCCGCGCAAGGTTTCTCTTTCCTCAGACCGCCGCCCGGTTGCGTCGGCGTTTGGCAGTGTGGTGGCTGGGGCACACAAGACTTTCAAGTCCTGACCCAGACCCAGATCGCCGCGCCTGTGTCGCTGACGATGCGCGCCGCCATTCCCGCCGGCCATTGGAGTGTGGCCACCTGCGGCGCTGCGCCCGTCAGGCTGGTGGCCCGAGCGCTTTTCGCGCGCGTATATCCCGACGCGGCAGACCCGGCGCGCTCACTGGTGAGCACCACCTACGAAGTGCTGGAACGCGTTCCCGGCAACTCCTTTGGCAGCTACACCAACGCCTGGGCCGACGCCTTCGCCAGCGAGGTGGCGAGCATGCCGATAACGCTCGACGGCATCCAGCGCTCCCGGACCTTCGAGATCAACTTGGCGCAGTACGGCTTTGCCCCAGGGCGGAACGATCCGCAGACCGGAGCAACCGGCCTGCGCTTGTTTCTCTCGTTCGAGTGCACGCCCAACCTCAACTTTGGCGCTGAACCCGTGACCTCGAACGTGTTTACCAGAGGCCCTGAAGTGGTCTTGCGGCGCGGCTACCCCAACCTCTTGAGCTTCAGCGCCGTGCCGGCAGCGGTGGTGGCCGTCGAGGGCGAGTCGGCGACCTTTCGTGCCAGTACCAATGGCGAAATCTGGAAGTGGCAGCGCAGCTTCTCCGGTGCGCCGGACATCTGGATTGACATCACGGACATCTGCTCTCCAGCCAACGGTTGCGAATGGCAGTACGTTTTGCCCGACCTGCTTTCCGATGTTCGGCCCGACGACCAGACCCTTCGTAAGGCGGGTCTGACACGCGCGCTGGACAACGGCACCCGCATACGTGCCGTCATATGCCCCGTGTCGCGAGCACGCACCGATTGTTTGCCCTCCCCACCCGCCCTGCTGACCGTGAGCCAAGACTTCGTCGCCCCACAAGTCACGCTCAACCCGGTGGCGCAGCTCACAGTGCGAGAGAACGCGCTCAACACGGTGACTCAGTTCAGCGCGAGCTTCAGCGGCTTGCCGCGACCCACCGTGATCTGGGAGACCAAGGCGCCAGGCTCGCCCGCATGGGTGCCCGTGGACCCGGCGGTCTACACCCTCAGCGGCAATACGCTGTCTACCACACGTGCCTTCACGCTGGCCGACCGGGGGCGTGAGTTCCGGGCCGTGGGCCGCAACGCCGGTGGCTCGGCGTCGACATTTTCGACCTCGCTTTTCGTCACCACCGGCCTGGAGGCGCCCAGCGTCAGCGCACAGCCACAGGACGCGACGGTCAACGCAGGCACTGCAGCGGTGCTGGCGGCTGCTGTCAATGGCAGCTCGCCGATGAGCTATCAGTGGACCTTCAATGGCACGGCCATCACGGGCGCCAACGGGCCAGTGCTGGCGCTGAACAACGTCAACGCGGGCAATGCGGGCCTGTACATGCTGGAGGCGAGCAACCGCGAAAACGTGGTGCGCTCGCGCGCCGCGCGGCTGACTGTCGTGCAGGCCTCGGGTGGTGCCCAGCCTGTCATCACGGCGCCAGCAATTCTGACTTCGCCCAGCGCCGTATCGGTCAATCTCAACAACACCGCCACCTTCGCCGTGGTGGCCAGCGGCAGCGCGCCACTGCGCTACCAGTGGCTGAAAAACGGCAGCCCAATCAGCGGTGCCACTGGGGCGATTCTGACCCTGGCGCAGATCACGCTGGCCGATGCCGGCGCCTACTCGGTAGGGGTCGCCAACGCCGCCGGCGAGGTCACCAGCACCAACGCGACGCTGAGCGTCGCTGCGCCCACCACCAACCCGCCGCCCACACCACCGGTCATCGACACCCAGCCCACTGGCCTGGTGGTGACGGCGGGCCAGGGCGCGACGTTTGCCATCGCCGCCAGCGGCAGCGCACCGCTGGTCTACCAGTGGCAACGCAACGGCGTTTCCATCACCGGTGCCACCTCTCCAGTCTTGACGCTTGCTGCGGCGACGCTCAGCGATGTGGGCCAGTACGCGGTGGTGGTCAGCAATGCGGCAGGCCGTTCAACGAGCCAAGTGGCCGGGTTGGTGGTGACGCCCCTGCCGGGTGCACCCAGCATCACCGCCCAGCCTTTTAGCGTCGGCGTGATCGAAGGCCAGTCCGCGACCTTCAGCCTGGTCGTTAGCGGCAACCCTGCGCCGCAGTGCCTGTGGACGCGCAACAGCGCGGCCATCACCGGGGCCACCTCGTGCACCGACTACACCACCCCGCCCAGCACCAACGCCGACAACGGCGCGGTCTACAACGTGGTGGTCTACAGCCCGGGCGGTGTGGCCATCGGCCAGGGTGCCATGCTGGCCGTGCAGCGGTTGGTGGCGCCGACGATCACGCGCCAGCCGCAAAACCTCACCGTCGCCGAAGGCCAGAGCGCGGCCTTCAGCGCAGCCGCCACAAGCAATGGCCCGCTCACCTTCCAGTGGCAACGCAGCGGTGACGGCGTGGCCGGCGCCAACGACAACGTGTACTCGTTGGGCGCCGTCAACCTGGGCTACAACGGAGCACAGGTCCGCGTGCGCGTGTGCACCGGGCCACAGGTGAACAACCTGTGCACGCTGAGCACCATCGCCACACTCACTGTGGACGTGGCCGTGCCCGCCAACGCCCTGACCGCCACCCAGATCGTCGCCGGCCCGGAATGGAGCCTGGTGCTGCGGCCTGATCGCAGCGTGTGGGGCTGGGGCCGCATGCACAGGTCCGATGGCACGGTGCAGCTCGCCAACCTGAGCACGGCCAATCAAGCGCGGCGCCCCGTGCGCATGTACCCCACGGCACTGAGCGACGTGCGCGCCATCAGCGGCTGGTTCAACGCCTTCTGGGCCCTGAAGGGCGAGCCCGGCACCACCGGCAGCCGGGTGCTGCACTGGGGCCGCGCGGACGCGGGCTCCGATGGCCGGGGCAGCGACGGCAACGGCAGCCAGGGCAGCTCCATCCTGCCGCGCAACAACGAAGCCGCGCCGGTGGAAGTGCTGGAACGGGTGGGCGGCGTGGCGCAGCCGGTGGACCGGGTCTGTGCCATCGCCGGCGGAGGCGAGCAGCTGGCGATGATCCGCGCCATCAACAGCGTCGGTACCACCACCGACTGCAACGCGGGCTCGGCCAAGACGGTGTGGTTTGTCGGCTCGCTGCAAGCGCGTGGTTATGAATCCACCGGCGTGGCGTTTGCCCTGCCGGGTTTGCCCACCGACTCACCACCGGCGGCCATCTTCACGGGCCAGACCACGTCAGGCTTGCCGGGGCTGGTGATCGCGCTGGAAGATGGGCGCAGCTTTGGCCTGGGCGCCAATCCCTATGGTGGCTTTGGCATTGCGGCCACCGGCAGCGGCATCATCGGCGACCTGGCCGGCCCTGCCCTGCTGCCCACCACATGGGGCGGCCCGCGCAGCTTCGGTATGAGCTTTTACTACTCGCTGTTCGTGGTTCGCGCTGACGGCTCGGTGATGACCAGCGGCTACGACAACACCGGCGAGCTGGGCCTGGGCAGCGTGATCGGCGGCAGCATCCTCGGCCCACGCCCTGTGTTGGCTGAAAGCTGCGCCGGCCTGCCGTGCACCGACCTGCTGACGGGCGTAACGGCCATCGTGGCCACCCAGACCGGCGCCACTTTGGCGTTGAAGAACGGTCAGATCCTGGCCTGGGGTGCACGCGACAGCAACGGCCTGCGTGGGCTTGGTGTCACCGCCAACCAGCCCTTCCCGCGCAGCGTGGCGTCCGCCGTCACCGGCTTCACCGCGCTGTCAGCCAGCTACGCGCACGCCTTGCTCATCGGCCCCGGCAACGTGGTCTACGCCTTTGGCAGCGGCTTGCGCGGCGCCCTGGGTGATGACGTGGACGGTGGCACCCGCACCGCACCCGAAATGGTCACCACGCCATGAAAGCCCACCCACCGCCCGACCCCGCTCATCCCTGCCCAACCCAATCAAGCAACCCGAAGCAAGCAACCCAACTGGAGATCCACATGAAAACCCTGCGCTATCTGGCCCTGGTGGCCACCCTCACAGCTGCTGCCGCCAACGCCCAGGCCGCCCTGGTCAACCGCGGCGGCGGCATGGTCTACGACACCACCTTCAACATCACCTGGCTGGCCGACTGGAACACCGCCAAGACCAGCGGCTACCACGCTGACGGTGCGATGGACTGGGACAGCGCCAAGGCCTGGGCCGACAACCTGGTCTTCGGCGGCTACGACGACTGGCGGCTGCCCAGCGCCCAACACAGCGCGGGCGCCAGCGTGTGTGGCCCCGCCTTCGATTGCACCGACAGCGAAATGGGCCACATGTTCTACGACAACTGGGGCGCCACCCGGGGTTTGGACTTCTACACGGGCAGCAACGCGGCCAACCTGGCGCTGTTCAGCAACGTGCAAGCGGGCCCCTACTGGACCGGCACCGACTACGCGAGCGACCCCAGCTCGGCCTGGTTTTTCTACACGGCGTCTACCGGCGGCTTTCAGACCTACGTCAGCAAACGGCCACCGCTGTTTGCCGTGGCCGTGCGCTCGGGCGACGTGCCCGAACCGTCAAGCCTTGCATTGGCACTCGTCAGCCTGTTAGCCATGGGCATGCTGGCCAGCAAGAGCCGCCAAGCTGGCCCGCCCAGCCCAGGCTGAGGTTCAAGATCTTGCCGCGCTGACCCTAGCGAAGTTGTTCCCGCGCGCGCAGCGCCCATGCGCGATGCAATGGCCAGGTGGATGCGCCCAGCACAGGCGCGGCGCGCGCAAACTGCGCGCGCGCCGCCGCAGGGTCAGCGGTCTTCAACAGCGCCATGCCGTGCCAGAAGGCGGCCTCGCCGGCAAAGGCGTTGGCGGCATCAAATTGCTGCCAAAAACGGTCGGCCATGGCCAGCGGCTCAAGCGCTTCGCGCCAGCGCTCTTGTGCAAGCCGCGCGCGGCCCAGGGCCACCCAGGCGTCGGCCTGGAAGGGTGTGGGCAGGGCTTCTTCTTCACGCAGCGTGGCCACCGCTTGGGTCAAGGACTCAGCCGCTGCGTCGGACTGTTGCGCATTGATTTGCGCGCGGCCCCGCTCGGCCTGGGTTTGCGCCAAGGCCTTGCGTGGCAGGCTGGTCAGCTTGGCTTCGATGGCACGGGCTTCGTCGATTTTGGCCAGCGGGACAGCGGCGCCATCGTTGCGGGCATGGTCCAACAACGCGCTGATGCGAAGCGTCGCACGCAGCGTGGGGCTTTGGTTCTGGCGGTCTTGCGCCATGTGCTCGCCAAGCACGGCCTGCGCCTCTTGAAAACGGCCAGCGTAGACAAGCGCCGTGGCGCGGAAATTTTGCGCGTCGCGCACGCGGCCACCGCGTGTGCCGTAGATCGCGGTGCCCACAGCGATGGCCTTGTCCAGTGCCAACAAAGCCTTCTCGGGCTGCCGTGCGAAGAGGGCCACGCGGCCAATCGAGTAATGGCGAATGGCCAGCTCACCACTGTTGCCAGCGCCCCAGCCTTGCATCATGGCCAGCGATTCTTCATAGGCCGCCAAAGCCGGCAACAAGTCGCCCTGCGCTTCCAGCGCCACCGCCAGCCCCAGCAGTGAATTTGCCACTTGCGGGCCACGCGGGTTGAAGGCTTTTTTGTGCGCAGCCAGCACCCCGCGCCAACGCACGGCAGCGGCGCTGTACTGGCCGTTGGCCTGCAAGGCTTGGGCAAGATGGGCCAGCTGACTGATGGTGGTGGGGTGCGCGGGGTCGGCAAAGGCCGCCACGGCCAGGCGGTGCGCGCGTTCTGCCTCAGCCAACGCCTCTTTGGCCTGGCGGCCGATCATCAGCTTGCTGGACAACTCACCGATGGCGTCAATGGTCAGCGTGTCCTTGTCGCCGCGCTGGCTCAGCAAAAGATCGACGGCGTCGCGCGCCATCGTGATCGACTCTTCCACGCGGCCTTCATCCACCAGCAGGTGCGACATGAAGCCCAGCGAGCGTGCCAGTTCCACCGCACCGGCTGGGCCCAGTGCGCGCTGCGCGGCAATGGCTTGCTCCAGCAAGCGCTGCGCCTCGGCGCCTTCGCCTTTATCGGACAGGGCCTGCGCCAGGACACGCTGCAGCTGGGCACGCATCGCATGGCCGGCCGGGTAGGCCTGGCTGGCCAGCGTATCGGCCGTGCGCGCCGTGGCCAAGGCGGGGTCCACCTCGCCCAGGTCACGGTAGCTGGTGCTGATCAGGCTCAGCAACTCTGCGGCCACTGCCGGTTCTTGCGTCAGATCGCGCTGCACCCTGTCGACGCCGGCCTTGAGCAAGTCGCGCACGCTGACCTCCGCCTTGCCAGCGGCGTAAGGGTTGGCCGAGGCGAAGATAGCAGCCACCATGTCCTTGACGCGCTCGGCGCGCGCGCGTTGCGCATTGGCTTCAATGGCCTTCCAGGTGGCCACGCCGGTGCCAGCGAGCAAGGCCAGCGTGATGGCCGCAGCGCCGCCCAAAGCGCGCCGGTTGCGGCCGACAAACTTGCCCAAGCGGTAGCTGCGGCTGTCGGGGCGGGCCAACACCGGCAACTTGGCCAGGTGGCGTTCAATGTCCAGCGCAAAGGCTTCGATGGTCGGGTAGCGTTCAGCGACTGACTTCTTCAGCGCCTTGTTCAGGATCGCGTCCAGGTCGCCCTTGAGCGCACGGCGCAACTCGGCGCTGGCGGCCACGCTGCTGGCCTGGCGCACGTCGGTGCTGGCTATGGCTTCTTCCAATGCCGCCGCGCTTTGGCGTGCCAGCGTGTAGGGCTTGGCCTGGGCCAGCAGCTCAAAGGTGACCACACCCAGGCTGTAGACGTCGGTGGCGGTGCCTATGGGGTCGCCGCGAATCTGCTCTGGGCTGGCGTAGTCCAGCGTCAGCGCGCGGCCGGCTTGCAGCGTCAGCGCGCTGGCGGCCACCGGGTTGGTACCTGGCTCAGACTCCAGCAGCTTGGCAATGCCGAAATCAAGCAGGCTGACCTGGCCTTGCGGCGTGACCAGGATGTTGGCCGGCTTCAGATCACGGTGCACCACCAGGCGCGAATGCGCGTGGGCCACCGCGCGCGCCACTTGCAGCACCAATTGAAGCACCCGTTGCACACGCTCACGCACCGGCAAGGCCAGGCCTTGGCAGTGCAAGTGAATCGCTTCGCCTTGCACATACTCCAGCGCCAGATAGGGCCGCCCCGCGTCGTCCACACCCGCGTCATGGATGCGCGCAATGTTCGGGTGGTCCAGGCTGACCAGGATGTCACGCTCGCGGCGCATGCGCTCGGCCAGGACAGGCGACCAGTTCAGTCGCGGCAACTTCAAAGCTACCGCTCGCTTAAGACCGCCGTCCACCCTTTGGGCCAGCCAGACCAGGCCCATGCCACCCACGCCTAACTCTCGAATGAGGCGGTAAGGGCCGACGGCCATGCCGGGTGCAGCATCGTCGGGCCCGCTGCTGGTGGCCTCATGCGGACCCAGCGCCATGCGCGGCAGGTCATTCAAGAAGTCGTCGGTCTCGACAGCGGCCGCGCCCAGCAGCAGCAGGGCCAGCTTGTGCTTGATGGCGGCGGGCTCGTCCAGCGCGGCTATCCAGGCTGGGCGTTGCGCGGGCTCCAGCAGCAAGCCTTGCTCCAAACGCAGGCTGATGGCGGGCCAGTCTTGGCTCAAGAATTTGAGTGTGGCCATGGCATCAACCGTTTCAGTCGGTGCGGGCCGCAGCGCTCATCACAGCGCTCACCGCAGCGCCAGCGACAAGAGCACGCGCGCCTTGCGCCAGTCGCGCCGCACCGTGCGGTCGGTGACGTCCAGGGCCGATGCGATTTCAGGGTCGCTCAAGCCGCCGAAGTAGCGCATCTCCACCAACTGCGCCAGGCGGGCATCAAATTCACGCATCTCTTCCAAGGCCTCGTGCACGCGCAGTATCTGGTCTTGTGCCGCCGCGTCGCTGCCAGCCAGATCGTCGTCCAGCGTCACATGCGGCGCGTTGGCGCCACGCCTGTCGCTGGCCTTGGCGCGTGCGATGTCAACGATGATGGAGCGCATCGCGCTGGCCATGTAGGCAAAAAAATGCGCCTGGTCGGCGACTTCAAGGTGCTGGCCATTGCGCAGCTTCACATAGCACTCATTGACCAGCGCCGTGGTGCCCAAGTCGGGGTCAGCAAAGCCACGCCGCAGCCGCAGATGGGCAATGCGCCGCAGCTCTGGGTACAGGCGCTGGAACAGCTGGTCCAGGGCTTGGCTGTCGCCGGCGCGCGCGCTGTGCAGCAATGCAGTGATGTCGCCCAT
>JANNEX010000444.1:0-10686 GCA_031379155.1 Rubrivivax sp. | reverse complement strand
TCCCCTTCAGACGTGCGCGCCACGGCCAACCCTGGTTGCCAGCGTGCGCTGGCCAGCACGGTGCCCAGGGGCGAGATCAGCCGCAATTCACCGCTGCCGCCGCTGTCAGCGTTGCCGCGCAACTCAAACGCGGCGCTCAGGTTTTGCGCCGGCCGCTCGCCCAGGGCTTGCACCCGCAGGCTCAGGCGGCCCGTGGTCCAGGCCGTTTCTCCTGGCTGCAAGGGTGGGCTGGCGCAGCCCGCCAAGCTGGCCAGCAGCGCCGCCGCCAGCCAGCGGCCAATCACAGGTCGACGCGCAGCCGGGCCAGCGTTTCGCGCAGCACGTCGTTGGCGGCGTCGCGGCCTTTGCTGTCGCGCCAGATGCGGCGTGCTTCGTCGCGCAGCCCCAAGGCCCACAGCACTTCGCCCAGGTGGGCACCGATCTCGGTGTCGGGCCGCGACGCGTAGGCCTGGCGCAACAAGCGCGCGGCCTCTTCGCGGTTGCCCAGGCGGTATTCGATCCAGCCCAGGCTGTCGGTGATGAATGGGTCGCCGGGCGAGAGTTCCAATGCACGTTGCACCAACTGGCGCGCTTCGGGCAGGCGCAGCTTGCGATCGGCCAGCGAATAGCCCAGTGCGTTGTGCGCGTGCGCGTTGTCGGGCTTGATCTCGATGACGCGGCGCAGCAGCTTTTCCATGTCGTCAAGCTTGTTGACCTTCTCGGCCATCATGGCTTGTTCGTAGAGCAAATCTGCGTCGTCGGTGAAGCGTTTGGCGCCGCCGCCTAACAGATCAAAAGCGTCCTTCCAGCGTTTGGCTTCACGCAGCACAGCGGCTTCGGCCATGAGCTTGGCGCGCGCGTCGTCGACTGTGCGTTCGGGCAGGGCGCGGATGAGTTCACGCGCCTGCGACACACGGCCCTGGCGCGCCAGGATGGAGGCCCGGCGGGTCTGCACTTCGAGCGCGCGCTGTGGGTCCTCGATCTTGGCCAGCCAGCCTTCTGCGGCCTTGTAGTCGCCACGTTGTTCTGCGGTTTGCGCCAGCATCAGCCAAGCTTGCACCAGGCCCCGGTCGGGGCGGCTGCTGGTGTCGTCGTCGTCGGACTCCGAAGCCGCCTCATTGCTGGCTTCAGTGTTGCTGAGGGAGGGCGTTGCCGTGCTGATTGCAGCTCCCGGTTCCACCGCCCGCTGCGCCAGTTCCACATAGCGCAGCAGCGCCGCAACCCCTTCCTTGGCGTGTTTGAGTTCAAGGTGCAGCGCGCCCAGCGACAGGAAGGGCGGTGCCACCTCGGGCTCGGCTTTGGTGGCGGTATCCAACTGCGTGATGGCGTCGGCATAACGCTGCGCGGCGGTGAGCACCCGCACATAGGCCATGCGCAGCGCAGGCTCTGGCTTGGGTTGGCGCAGATAGTCCAACACGGCGGCCTCGGCCTGCGGGCGTTCACGCATCAACTCCATCGCCAACAGTACCGGGCCCACGGCCGTAGGCTCCGCTGCTGCGGCTTCGCGGGCCAGGGCCAGGGCGCGGTCGGCCTCTTTGGCTTCAAGCCAGGCGCGGCCCAGGGCCACGCGCGTGGCGGTGCGCGTGTCAGCGGCCTGGCCGTAGGGCTTGAGCACATCCTCCATCAGCCCTGCCACCAGCTTGGGGTCATTGGCGCGTTGCAAGAAGCGCGGCAAGGCGGCGATGAGGCCGCCACGTTCTTCGGCCGGGGTTTGTTCCAGCAGCGAACGCAAAGGTTCGGTGACTTCGCTTCCGCGCCCCAGCGCCAGCAGAATCTGCATCTGCATGCGCAGCGCGTCCAGCGACTCGGGCCGCGCCAGGCGCCAGGCGCGTGAGGCCGCCAGCGCCTGGTCACCCGCGCGGGCTTGCAAGGCGATGTCGATGGAGCGGCGGAACAAGCCATCGTCCTTGGTGCGCCGTGCGGCGTCCAGCAGCCAGTCGTAGGCGGTGCCGGCGTCGCCTTGGGTGAGCGCCAGTTCACCGATCAGCAACTGATAAAACAGCCGGTCGTCCATGACCGAGTTTTGCGGCGGTGCGTCAGCGGCAGGGGCGCCAGGCGCGGCGGCGGGCTCGGTTTTGCCCTGCGCCCAAGCCGTGCTGAAGGCGCTTGACAGCGCCAGAGCCAAGGCGGCAAAACAGGGTTGCCAACGGCGGCAGTCGGACATCTTGGCTCCCAGGGGACTGAAGTTCATTCTCACATAATGACCCCATGCCCGAACTCCCCGAAGTTGAGGTTACGCGGCGCGGCATAGCCGGCCCTTTGCTGGGGGCTGCGGTGGTGTCGGCGCGGCTGGGCAAACCCCTGCGTTGGCCCTTGGGCTGTGCCGCAGCGGGCCTGACCGGCGCGCACATTGGCGCCATCACGCGCCGTGGCAAATACCTGTGGCTGCCGCTGCGGCGTGCGCAAGAGGACGCAGGCGGCCTGCTCATTCACCTGGGCATGTCGGGCTCGTTGGCGTTGCTGGCGCAGGCGCAAGACCCTGCCCCAGGTCCGCACGATCACTTTGATCTGGTCACCAACCAGGGCACGCTGCGCCTGAACGACCCGCGCCGCTTTGGTGCTGTGGTGTGGTCGCCCGGCTTGCATCTGCCGCCCGCCCAGCCCTTGCTGGCGCGCCTGGGCATGGAGCCCTTTGATGCGGCGCTGACGCCGGCCAGTTTCCACGCCGCGCTCAAACTCAGGCGTGCCCCCATCAAAGCCGTGCTGTTGGCCGGTGACGTGGTGGTGGGCGCGGGCAACATCTACGCTTGCGAGGCCCTTTTCCAGGCCGGCATCCACCCGGCACTGAAGGCTCATCAGATCAGCCTGCCACGCGCCACGCGCTTGCTGGCAGCCGTGCGCCACACCCTGGGCCGTGCGCTGGAGCTGGGCGGATCGACATTGCGCGACTTCACCGACGTGCACGGCGCCAGTGGCGCCTACCAGGCCGAAGCGGCTGTCTATGGCCGTGTGGGCCAGCCCTGCGGCCGTTGCGGCGCGGCCGTCAAACGGCGCGTGCAGGCCCAGCGCTCTACCTACTTCTGCGCCATTTGTCAGCGTCGGTAACGCCGTTTCTGGCCGTGATTTCCGCCTTCATGCTGGGCTGGCCACTGCGCTAGCATGCTGTGAGAAGCTTCACGGCACCCGCCTCTGCCCGTATTCGCAACATGCAAAGCTCCATCGCTCACAGCCTGGACGCGCTGGCCACCTGGCGCGCTGAGTTGGATCGTCATGTCGCTCAACTTGGCCGTTCGCTGGCCGAGCAAGAACTGCTGGACGGTGCCGACACGGCCCTGCTGGGGGCGCTGCGTGAACGGCTGGCCTCTGAAAAACTGGTGCTGGCTTTTGTGGCCGAGTTTTCACGCGGCAAATCCGAGCTGATCAACGCCATCTTTTTTGCCGACGCCGGCCGGCGTGTGCTGCCCGCCACGCCGGGGCGCACCACCATGTGCCCAGTGGAATTGCGCTACGACGACGGCGCGCCTGCGCGCTTGTCGCTGTTGCCGGTGGAAACACGTTTGCGTGGCCTGTCACTGGCCGAACTGCGCGGCCGTGACGAGCCTTGGCACCATGTGCCGCTGGACCCCAAAAACGCGCAGTCTCTGGTGGCTGCGCTGGCGGCAGTCACACGCACGCAGCGTGTCGAAAAAGAGCGTGCCATCGCCTTGGGTTTTTGGGACGACGCGCAGCCCGAAGACAACCCACCGGCTGACGACGAAGGCAGGGTTGAAGTGCCGGCCTGGCGCCACGCCGTCATCAACTACCCGCACCCGCTGCTCAAGCGCGGTTTGGTGGTCATCGACACACCGGGCCTCAACGCCATCGGCGCCGAGCCTGAGCTCACGCTGGGCCTGCTGCCGTCGGCACACGCGGTGGTCTTTGTGCTGGCCGCCGACACAGGGGTCACACGTTCTGACCTGAGCATCTGGCGTGACCACTTGAGCCAGTCCAGTTTGGAGCGTTTTGTCGTGCTCAACAAGATCGACGCGCTGGTCGACCCCCTCATCAGCCCGGCCGAAGTGCGTGCGCAAATTGAGACGCAAAGGCGCAATACCGCCGACACCCTGGGCGTGCCGCAAGACCGGGTCTTTCCGCTGTCGGCGCGCGACGCCTTGGCGGCACGTGTTGACCTCGACCCCAAGCGCCTGGCCGCCAGCCGCCTGACGGCACTGGAAGATGCGCTGGCCGCACAACTGCTGCCGCGCCGCCAAGAACTGCTGGTGCAGTCGGCCGTGAGCGTGGTGGAGCAGCTGCGCCAATCGGCCGGCCGGCGCTTGAATGACCGCCGCCGCGGCCAGTCCGAACAACTGCTGGAATTGCGTGGCCTGCGTGGCAAGAGCAGCGCCAAGACGCGTTTGATGATCGAGCGTGTGGACGCCGAACTGGAAGACTTTGAGCGCTGCACCGCCAAGCTGGGCGCGCTGCGCATGGTGCAGGCGCGCATCCTCAAATCGGTGATGGCGCTGTTGTCCAGTGAAGCGCTGCGCCGCGAAATGCTGGCCATGCAGTCGGCCATGAGTTCGCGCCCTTTCAACCTGGGTGGCCGTGCCGCTTTTGACACACTGATGACACGCGTGCGCGCAGCGCTGAGCAAAGCGCAGGGCCAGTCCGAAGAAATGCGCCAGATGCTGGAAGGCAGCTTTCGCCAGCTCAACACCGAATTTGGTTTTGCGTTTTCACTCAACCCACTGCCGCCGGTGACGCCCTTCATTGAAGAGCTGGACCGCATCGAGGCCAACTACGTGCGTTACCTGGGTCTGGGCCAAGCTTTGCGCATGGCGCAGGCCGGTTTTGCCGAGCAGTTCAGGCGCATGTTGCTGAGCAAGCTGCGCGTGGTGTTTGAAAACGCTGCGGGTGAAATTGAGCTGTGGAGCAAGGCCGTGCAAGGTCAGGTTGAAATGCAACTGCGTGAACGCCGCCGCAGCTTTGCGCGCCGGCGTGAATCGTTGCAGCGCGTGCAGGTGGCGGCGGGTGAGTTGGAGCAGCGCATTGCCGAGGTCGAAGCGCAAGACAACCACCTGGCCGAGATGATGTCGCGGCTGAACAATTTTGCCGACGAAGCGGTGGTCAGCGCGCGGCGCCTGGGGCACGAGCCCACGGTGAGCCGGCTTTCACTGAACGAGCAAACGGCGCAGCAGGACGCGGCTTGACGCGCGCAGCGCCGTCGGCGTTTGCCACACGCGTCATCCAGTGGCAGCGCCAACACGGCCGCCACGGCCTGCCCTGGCAAAGCACCCGCGACCCTTATCGCGTGTGGCTGTCTGAAGTCATGTTGCAGCAAACGCAGGTCAGCACGGTGCTGGACTACTACGCCCGCTTCGTGCAGAAGTTCCCCACCGTTTCAGCGTTAGCGGCCGCGCCGCTGGACGACGTGCTGGCGCTGTGGAGTGGCCTTGGCTACTACAGCCGTGCGCGCAACTTGCACCGCTGCGCGCAAGCCGTGGTGGCGCAGCACGGCGGCGAATTCCCGCGCGGCAGCCAGGCGCTGGCCATGCTGCCGGGCATTGGGCGCTCCACCGCTGCGGCCATCGCAGCCTTCTGTTTCAACGAGCGGGTGGCCATCCTGGACGGCAACGTCAAACGTGTGCTCAGCCGCCACCTGGGTTTTGAAGGCGACCTGGCCAAGTCGGGTCCGCAAGAAGCCTTGTGGACGCAAGCG
Source organism: Rubrivivax sp. (assembly GCA_031379155.1). Lineage (GTDB taxonomy): Bacteria > Pseudomonadota > Gammaproteobacteria > Burkholderiales > Burkholderiaceae_C > Rubrivivax. The sequence goes on along the minus strand of JANNEX010000444.1, from coordinate 5,069 downwards.
CAGGCCTTGCTGCCAGCGCGCGCCGTGGATGTCTACACGCAAGGCTTGATGGACCTGGGCGCCACGCTGTGCAGCCGCACGCGGCCTGATTGCACACGTTGCCCCGTGGCGGCTGACTGTGTGGCTTTTGCGGCGAACGAGCCCCAGCGCTACCCGGTCAAGTCACGCCGCACGAAGCGCGGCCAGCGTGAAAACGCGCTGCTGCTGCTGCGGCAAGTGGGCAAGGTCTGGCTGGTGCAAAGGCCGGCCACAGGCGTATGGGCGGGGCTGTGGACGCTGCCTGAATTCAGCGGCGTGGGCGCGCTGGAAACCGCCTGCGCCACCTGGCGCGGCCAGGGCGACTGGCTGCCTAGCGTTCAACATGCACTGACACACTTTGACTGGGCGCTGCACCCGCTGCGCTGGACTTTGCCAGCGCGCGCCAAGCGGCCCGCAGTGCTGTCTGCGGGCCGCTGGTTCACGCTGGAAGAAGCTTTGCGGATGGGGCTGCCGGCGCCTATCCGGCGTTTGCTTCTGGCCCAACTGATGGCCTAACTGCTGACCTAGCCGAACACGACCTTCTTGTCGCGCAAGTAGCCGTCCACCAGGCTCAGGCGAATCATCGGGTCGTCCAGTTCCATCAGCTTTTGTTTGGCCGCCAGCGGCAGCGGCAGCAGCTCGCACCATCGGTTGGCGACCCAACCCGCGTCGTCCAGACGGTAAGGTTTGGCAAAGGGTTCGGCGTCGCGTTCTTGCAGTTTGCGTATGGTTTCGGCCAGCGCAGTCACGGTCTGGATCATGGCCGGGCCGGGCAGGCGCAGCGTGTCGGGCGGCAAGGCTTGCACCTGCGCCACCCACAGGCCGTTGTCGCGCTGGCGTGGCGGCTGCTGGATGCGAAAGCGCTGGCCGCCCGTGCAGCGCACACGCAGGATGCCACTCTGCTCGGCGTCCACGTCATCCACGCTGGCCAGCACACCCACCGCCTCCATCGCCACCGGCGCTTGGCTGCGCCCGGCTTCGGCGCCTTGGCTCAGACAAACTACGCCAAAGGGCTGCTGGCGGCGCAGGCACTCGCCCACCAAGTCCAGATAGCGCGCCTCAAACACTTTCAAACCCAGCAGCGCACCCGGGAACAACACCGTGTGCAGCGCAAACAGCGGCAGCGGGTCAGGCAGCGGCGCAGACTGGGCAGCAGGCGTCATTCACGCGGGCCCAATTCGCGGTGGCGCACAAGGGTGGCGTACTGGCTTTCAAAGTGGCGCGCCAGCCGCTCCACGGCGTAGACCGAGCGGTGCTGGCCACCCGTGCAACCAATGGCCACGGTGAGGTAGCTGCGCTGATCATCTTCGAAGTTAGGCAGCCAGCGCTGCAAGAAGGTCTGGATCTGGCCCACCATTTCGCCAGCGTCGGGCTGCGCATCCAAAAACGCCACCACGGGCGCGTCGCGGCCATTGAGCGGGCGCAGTTCACGCACGTAGTAGGGGTTGGGCAGCACACGCACGTCAAACACATAGTCGGCGTCCAGCGGCACGCCTTGTTTGAAGGCGAAGCTCTCAAACACCAGGGTCAGCGCCGATTCACGCACACCCACCAGCGAACGCACCCAGTTGCGCAGCAGGGCCGGGCGCAACTGACTGGTGTCGATGACGGTGGACACCTCACGCAGGTCGGCCAGCAGCGCACGTTCGAGTTCAATGGCTTCGATGAGCGCGCGTGCGTTGTCGCCTTCGGCGGGCGCCGTCAGCGGGTGCGGCCGGCGGGTTTCAGAGAAGCGGCGCACCAGCGCGTCGGTGCTGGCGTCCAGGAAGATGGGGTGCACCCGCACACCGTCGCTGCGCAGGCTGTCGATGAGTGGCACCAGCGCCGGCAGCGATGTCGCGGTGCGCACGTCCACTGCCACCGCCACGCTGCGTGTGAAGCGTTCGTGTTCGAGCTTGATGAAGTCGCGCAGCAGCTCGGGCGGCAGGTTGTCGACGCAGAAATAACCCGCATCTTCCAGGGCATGCAGGGCCACGGATTTGCCCGAGCCCGAGATGCCGGTGATGAGGATCACCTCGTCACGGTTGTGCCGCTCCAGCGGCGCCCACTCGCTCACTTGGTCTCCTTTTGACGCGGTGCCAGCATGGCTTGCGCATGTGCCATGCCCGAGAGTTTTTCGCCGCCCAGCATGCGTGCAATTTCTGCCACGCGGGCTTCGCTGTCCACGGCTTCGATGTGCGACAGGGTTTGTTTGCTTTTGGCGTTGAGCGCCTTGCTGACGACAAAGTGCGCGTCGGCACAGGCCGCCACTTGCGCCAGGTGGGTGACGGCCAGCACCTGTGCGCTGCGGCCCAACTGCTTCATCAGGCGGCCCACGCTGTCGGCCACGGTGCCGCCGACACCGGCGTCGATTTCGTCGAAGATGAGGGTGGGCGTGGCGGCGCCACCTTGTTGTGCGGTTGTCACCGCTATCGCCAGGGCCAGTCGTGATAACTCGCCGCCCGAAGCCACTTTGGCCAGCGCACGCGGCGTGCTGCCGGCGTGGCCGGCCACGCGCAGTTCCACCAGGTCCAGTCCGTGGGCGTGGGGCTCGTCGGCGGGCACCACCGCCACTTCAAATCGGCCACCGGCCATGCCCAGTTGTTGCATGGCTTGTGTCACGGCGCCAGCCAAGGGCGGCGCGGCTTTTTTGCGCAGGCGTGAGATGCGCTCGGCTTCGGCCTTCCAGGCACTTTCACAGACCGCCGCCTTGCTTTGCAGCGCTTGCAGATCGGACGCTGCATCGAGTTGCGTGAGCTCGGTTTTCCAGCCTGCAAGCAAGACCGTCAACTCGGCAGGGCCACGCCGGTAGCGCCGCGCCAACGCCACCCATTGGCCCATGCGCGAGTCCAGTTCAGCCAGCCGGCCCGGGTCGGGTTCACCGTGGTTGAGGTAGCCCGACAGCGTGTGTGCGGCATCTTCAAGCTGCGCCTGCGCGCTGCGCAACACGTCGAGCACGGCGCCCAGTTGGGTGTCGTAGCGCTGCACCTCATCCAGCGCATTCACGGCGCTGGCGATCAAGGCTTGGGCGCTGGGCTCGGCTTCACTCAGCGCATGCAGCGCTGCGCGTGCGCCGTCCAGCAAAGCCTGGCCGTGCGCCAGGCGTTGGTGTTCGGCATTGATCTGTTCCCACTCGCCGTCGGCGGGGCCCAGCTTGTCCAACTCACCAATCTGCCAGGCCAGGCGCTCGCGTTCGCGCTCAAGCGTGTCGCCCTGTGCGCGCGCTTGCTCCAGGTTGCTTAAAGCCGCACGCCACGCTGCCCAGACCTCAGACAAAACGCGCATGTCAGCACCCGCTTGGCTGTCGAGCAGCGCGCGCACAGCAGCAGGCCGCGTCAAACTTTGCCAAGCGTGCTGGCCATGGATGTCGACCAGATGCTCGGCCGCTTCGCGCAACTGCGCCATGGTCGCCGGGCTGCCGTTGATCCACGCACGGCTCTTGCCTTGTGCGTCCACCGTGCGGCGCAGCAGCAGCGTGGCCTGCGCATCAAAGCCGGCATCTTCAAGCCAGGGCAGCAAGCTGGCTGGCGCATCAAATTCAGCGCTGACTTCGGCGCGCTGTGCGCCTTCGCGCACCAGCGCCGCATCGGCGCGGTTGCCCAGCGCGAGTTGCAGCGCATCCACCAAGATGGACTTGCCAGCACCCGTCTCGCCCGTCAGCACGGTGAAGCCCGCGCCCAGCTCGATTTCAAGCTCGGTCACGATGACCACGTCGCGCAGCGACAGGCGCCTGAGCATGGCTAGACGCCGCCTTCGTACCAGCGCAGCTTGCGCCGCAGCGTGGCGTAGTAGCTCCAGCCGCGCGGGTGCAAAAAGCGCACCTTGAGGTTGGAGCGGCGCACGCGCACTTCGTCGCCAATCAAGAGGCTGGCCAGGCGGTGCATGTCGAAGTTGGCCGACACGTCTTTGCCGGCCACGATGCCTATGCGCACCTCACCCGAATCGGGCAACACAATGGGCCGGTTGGACAAGGTGTGCGAGGCAATCGGCACCATCACCCAGCCGCCAATGGCCGGGTGCAAGATGGGCCCGCCGGCCGACAGCGCATAGGCCGTGCTGCCCGTGGGCGTGGCCACGATGAGGCCATCGGCGCGCAGGTTGGCCACGAAGTCGCCGTCCACGTCCACGCGCAATTCCACCATGCTGGCGGTGGCGCCGCGGCTGACCACCACGTCGTTCAGCGACAGGCCCTCAAAAATGATTTCACCGTCGCGCCAGACATCACCTTCAAGCATGCTGCGCGACTCTTCTTCGTAGTCACCCGCCACCATGGGCGCCAGCGCTTCTTTGAACTGGCCCAGGGCAATGTCGGTGATGAAGCCCAGCCGGCCCTGGTTGATGCCCACCAGCGGCATCTTCCAGCGCGCCAGTTCGCGCGCAATGCCCAGCATGGTGCCGTCGCCGCCCACCACCACGGCCATGTCGCAGCGCTGGCCCATCTCAGTCGCGTCCAGCGCTTCAAAGTCGGTGACACCGGTGGCCAGCGCGGTCTCGCGCTCGAAAGACACCTCCAGCCCCTGGGCGACCAGGAAATGCGCAATCTCTTCGAGCATGGCGCGTATGCCCCGCGCCTGGTACTTGCCGACGATCACCGCGTGTCTGAAGCCTGCGCCCATGAAAATGATTACACCATAGCGGTTTGCCTAAGTTTCATGATGCGAGGCAGCGCCCTGGATGATGGAACACTTCCACATTGAGCGCGGCGCCCCTCGCTGGCACAAGGCCGCTCCCTACAATGCCCTGGCCATGCTGGACGAACGCGCACGCACGCTGCTCAAGACACTGGTCGAGCGTTACATCGTCGACGGCACACCCGTGGGCTCGCGCACGCTGTCGCGCACGTCGGGGCTGGACCTCTCGCCGGCCACCATCCGCAACGTCATGGCCGACCTGGAAGAGCTGGGCCTGATCGCCAGCCCGCACACCAGCGCCGGGCGCATACCCACGGCGCGCGGCTACCGCTTGTTTGTGGACACCATGCTCACGGCGCGCCCGCGCGACTTCAGCCACATGCCCGCCGACGTGGCCGCCGCCGGCAGCACGCTGCACCCCGACCAGCCGCAGCGTGTGAT